>JBMORR010000020.1:0-22528 GCA_049322595.1 Patescibacteria group bacterium
AGGCGTTAAAACAAATTCTTTAAATAAACACTGTAATGATTTAGAAGAGATTGAAAAATATCATGAGCAAATCAGAAAGTCCAGAGAAAAGCTCCCATATTGGACTGATGGTATTGTGGTGAATATAAATAAAATAAAAATTTTCAATAAATTGGGTGTGGTAGGTAAAACTCCGCGCGGAATGGTTGCTTATAAATTTCCGCCGGAGCAGGCAACAACCATTGTTCGTGAAGTTGTCTGGCAGGTTGGCCGGACCGGCGCAATTACCCCGGTCGCGGTAATGGATCCGGTTTTTATTGCCGGGACGACTGTGACGCATTCAACTTTGCATAACATTGACGAAATAGAAAGATTGGGTTTAAAAATTGGTGATACAGTTATTATTGAAAAAGCGGGAGATGTAATTCCTAAAGTTATTCAGGTTTTGCTTAATTTACGGACCGGAAAAGAAAAGAAGATTACGCCGCCGGAAGATTGCCCAATGTGTGAGACAAAACTTATTCGGCGTACGGGAGAAGTCGCGATTTATTGTCCAAATCCAAAATGTTTTGCCCAGACTCTTCGTCAAACATCACATTTTGTTTCCAAACGGGCTTTTAATATTGATGGACTCGGTCACAAAATTCTTGAAAGATTTTTAGAGGAAGGATTAATCCGCGACGCGGCAGATTTGTATGAACTCGAAGCCGGCGACATTTTGCCGCTTGAACGTTTTGCCGAAAAGTCAGCGGCTAATTTGATTGAGGCGATAGATGAAAGTAGGAAAATTTCATTAGGCAGACTTCTCTATGCCTTGGGAATTCGTCACGTCGGGGAAGAAACGGCAATGGATTTGGCAAATTATTTCGGCAGTTTAGAAAAATTAGAAAACGCGACACTTTCTGATTTGGAAAAAGTTCCGAACGTGGGTGGAGTGATGGCGGAAAGTATTTTGGAATGGTTTCGTGATAAGAGCAATAAAAATTTTTTAGAAAGATTATTACAACACGTTTCTGTTATAAAGCCGGCGGCAGTAAGGCGCAATTGGCAGGGGTTGAAATTTGTTTTGACCGGAACTTTGGAAAACCTGACGCGCGACGCGGCTAAAGAAAAAATTCAATCGCTTGGGGGAGACGTGACGAGTTCAGTGTCAAAAGAGACAAGTTATGTTGTGGCTGGCAGCGATCCGGGTTCAAAATATGATAAGGCGAAGCGACTCGGAGTGAAAATCATCAACGAAAAGGAATTTTTAGAGATGTTAAATAAAGCTGGTTAATTTATATTTTGAGCGGTATAATTAAATAATATGAAACTTACCAAACAAGAGGTTGAACATATTGCCACTTTGGCACGCTTAGAATTAACCGAAAAAGAAAAGGAGAAATTTGCCGAGCAGCTTTCTTCTATTTTAGATTATTTTAATGAATTAAAAAAAGTTGATTTAAGCAAAGTAGAGCCTACCGCGCAGGTGACGGGGTTAGAAAATATTACGCGTCCAGACGAAGTTAGTAAGTGTGATGAAGGAACGATAAAAAAATTAATTTCCGCTGCGCCGGAGAGGATTGATAATTTAGTAAAGGTTAAAGCGGTTTTTGAATAATATGAAATTGAATGAATGTACAATTAAAGAGGCGCATGAGGGATTAGTGGAGAAAAAATTTACTTCGGTTGAATTAACTGAGGCTTGTTTGGCTGAGATAAAAAAGCTGAATAAAAAGTTGAATGTTTTTATTACGGTTGATGAAAAAGGAGCATTAGCACAGGCAAAAGAAGTTGATAAAAAAATCGCGGCAGGGGAGGAGATTGGAATTTTGGAAGGAGTGCCGGTTGCGATTAAAGATAATATTTTGGTTAAAGATGTCCGCTGCACTGCTGCTTCAAAAATTTTAGAAAATTATGTTGCGCCGTATGATGCGACAGTTATAGAAAAATTGCGCATCGCCGGCGCGGTGATTTTGGGAAAAACAAATTTGGACGAGTTTGCTATGGGCGCATCAACCGAGACTTCTTATTTTGGTCCGACAAAAAATCCGCACGATCTAAAACTGGTGCCAGGCGGATCGTCGGGTGGCTCGGCTGCGGCAGTCGCGGCCAATATGTGTGTTTATGCGCTGGGCTCTGATACTGGCGGTTCGGTTCGTCAACCATCATCTTTTTGTGGAGTAGTTGGAATGAAACCGACTTATGGCGCGGTTTCCCGTTATGGTTTGATGGCTATGGCGTCAAGTTTAGACCAAATTGGACCAATTACAAAAACCGTAGAAGACGCGCAAATTGTTTTTGATGTTATCCGCGGAAAAGATAAAAATGATTCAGCAACCGTTGAAAGATTTGAAGCTGATATCCAAAAATTAGAAACAAAGAAATTAAAGATAGGGTGGCCAAAGGAATATTTTATAAGCGGTATGGACAAAGAAGTAGAAAATTGTGTGCGTAGTGTAGTTTCTAAATTAGAAAAAAGTGGAGCTGAAATCAAGGAAGTAAGTTTGCCGTACGCCGAATATGCCTTGGCAGTTTACTATTTAATTATGCCGGCCGAGGTTTCCGCGAATTTAGCTCGTTACGATGGGGTTCGATATGGTTATCAATCCAAAAAGGCAAAAACACTTTTAGATTCATATCTAAAAACTCGCGCCGAAGGTTTTGGTGATGAAGTGAAGCGCCGGATTATGCTTGGAACTTATGCGCTTTCCGCCGGTTATTATGACGCATATTATTTCCAGGCGCAAAAAATGAGAACATTAATTCGCGAAGATTTCGAAAAAGTTTTTAAAGAAGTTGATTGTTTGATAATGCCGACTTCGCCGACAACCGCATTTAAAATTGGAGAAAAAATTGATGATCCGTTAACAATGTATTTGTCTGATGTTTTTACCGTTTCGGCAAACGTTGCCGGTCTTCCGGCGATTTCCGTTCCGGCGGGCGTTGCGAATAAATTACCGGTCGGAGTTCAGGTTATGGCGCCATGGTTTGCCGAAAAAAAACTTTTTGAAATTTCTAAATTGATTTAATATGCCAAGAAAAATTAATGTCAAAAAAATTGGACCAGTGAAAAGTCAGAGAACTCTGCCGCGGAAGAAAAAAGATAAATTGACAGCCGGTCATACGCCGCGTGTTGCGCCGTATTGGTGGGGTAAAAAAGTTAAAGGCGAAAAAGCAATCCATTCGTGCCCTCGTTGCGGGGCGATTTATTTTGACAAACATTGGCACACTATTCCCAATTTTTGGTTAGAGTATAAAAGAATTTTCCCGAAAAAATCAGTTATTGAAGAATTGTGCGCGGAATGCAAATGGGTTGACGGCGGCAGGGGAGATGTGGGCTGGGAAGGGGAATTGGTTTTGAGAAATTTGGTTCCGGAGGATAAAAATGAGATTTTAAATTTAGTGCGCAACGTCGGGATGCGCGCTTTCAAGAGAGATCCGGAAGATCAGATTATAAAAATTGAAGATCGTGGTAACAAAGTTATCATTACAACTACGGAAAATCAGCTGGCTGTTTCTATCGGCAAGCAAGTCGCGCGGGCATTTAAAGGTGGAAAATTAGAAATAAAATGGTCGGATAAGGACGCGCCGGCGAGAGTCTGCTGGACAAGAAAATAAAAAACGAAATATGACCATCAGTATTGACCTTTATTCTTTAATAAAATTCATCGGCGGATTGATCGCCGTCATTATTCTTATCTTTTTAATTTACCGCGCCTATAAAGGAGTCGCGGTTTTTTTTAAAAGCAAAGAATACGATCTTGATAAAAAAGGAGTAAGGAGCCGTTGGCAGGAAATAGAAAATTTATTAGATCGTCCGGGTGAGATGAATTATAAGATTGCAGTGATGGAAGCGGATAAGCTTCTTGATTTTGTTTTGAAGTCGATGTCAATGTCAGGGAAAGATATGGGGGAGAGAATTAGGTTCGCGACTTTTAAATATGGACGGCTTCGAAAGGTTTGGTGGGCGCACGTTCTTCGCAATCAACTTGTGCATGAGGCAACTTTTTCTCTTGACAGAGGTACGGCTAAAAGAGCCATAAAAACATTTGAGCGGGCGCTAAGGGAATTGGGTGCGATATAAAATTTATTAAAATTCAAAATAATTTTATGCAGTCAAAAAATGTCAATTTTTTTCTTGCTAATTTATTTTTTGCGGCGATTGTCCTTTTTTATATCTTTATGTTGTGGCAGGGGGAGTTGGAACAGGGATTTATTTTGACAGCATTTTTTACTTTGTCGGTTTTTGCCTTTACGCTTTGGCACGCTTTTTCGAAATTTGGAATAAGGAACGCGATTATTTTTCTCATTTTAGTTTTATTTGTTAGTTTGGGAGCGGAATTTATTGGAGCTAACTTGGCAAATAATTTTGAGGGATATTATCAATATTCAGATTTTTTGGGGTGGAAATTTTTAAACATCCCTTTGCTCATAATTTTCATGTGGACGGCGATTATCTATCTTTCATACCAGGTTTCGGAACACATTACTAATTTCAGATTTACGAAGCAAACACATTTTTTACAAAAATTTTGGGTTAGTTTTTGGTGCGCGCTTTTAACATCGCTCATTGTTGTCGCTTGGGACTTTGCCCTTGAACCATTGGCAATAGGAATGGGGTGGTGGTCATGGCTTCGTCCAGGCGAATATTTTGGCGTGCCGATTAGCAATTTTTTGGGTTGGATGGCAATTTCTTTTTCCGTAGTTTTTCTTTATAAGATTTTCTTTGAACGCGAGCGCCCGGAAGAGGCAAATTTGTTTGATTATGCGCCGGCAATTGGTTACGCCTTGATTTGTTTTTTTACAATTCTTACAGCTATAAACATTGACAAACCACTTTTTGCCCTGATTGCTTTTGTGGGGATGTTTCCTTTCGTTTGTATTATGGTTATAAAATTTTTGGTCAGCAGACTTAATTTCCCTGAACAATACAGGAAGTAGATATATAAAATTTTACCGCCGGCGAATTTAGCTGGCGGTTTTCATTTGATGTTAACTTTGACGCCTTTTTGTGGTATAATAATTCAAGATGAGGAGGTTTGTGAATAAAAATAATTTACGTAGTGATGATCACTATTGATTTGAGTTATTTTGATAAATTGGCCGCGATGTCGCCGCTTGCGATTATGTGGCGGCTTTTTGCCGACGGAGGGTGGATTATAATCCTCTGGGTTTTTCTTTGGGGATCTTGGGAGATTTGGGTTAATTGGAGGCAAAATCTTTATGAGGCAAAACGTCGGTGGATTTTTTTGGCTATAGATATTCCAAAAGCCGTTCTTGATGATCCTGGGCAATCGCCGCGCGCCGTAGAAAATATTTTTGCTCATTTAGACGGGGCGCATGGTTCTGATACGCTGTGGGAATCATATTGGGAGGGAAAAACTCAGGATTGGTTTAGCTTGGAGATAGTAAGTACAGAGGGTTATATTCAATTCGTTATCCGCACTCGTGATAAATTTCGCGATTTAGTTGAGGCGGCAATATATGCTCAATATCCTGACGCGGAAATTACAGAAGTTATTGATTACACAAAATGGGCTCCAGGAAGATTTCCTGATCCAGAGTGGGAATTGTTTGGCACAGAGTGGACCAAGGTTAGGCAGGAAGACGCGTATCCTCTCCGAACTTATCATGACTTTGAAGATCCGACGACAAAAGAATTCAAAGATCCCTTGGCGGCTATGCTTGAGACAATGTCCAAAATAGGAAAAGGAGAGCACATTTGGTTTCAGATACTTGTAACACCAATTAGTCAGAAAGAGTGGACTACGAAAGGCGTAAATCTTGTTAAAAAATTAATAGGAGCAAAAGTGGAATCTAAACAAACTTGGACGGATAAGGCTTTTGATTTACCTTTAAAGGTGGCGGACACGGCGTTAAGTCAAATTTTAAGCAGCGGAGAAGAGGCTCCTAAGAAAAAAGAAGAAAAAAAGGAAGCATCACAAATGCAGTATCTTTCCCCGGGCACAAAAACTTTAGTTGAGGCTATTGAGAGAAAAATTTCTAAGATCGGTTTTCAGACAAAAATTAGAATGATTTACATTGCGAGGAAAGAAGTTTTCAAAAAGACCCGCGCGGCGCATCCGATGGTTGGGGCTATTAAGCAATTTAGCGCGTTGGATGGCCAAAGCATTAAGCCCGAGTATAAAAAAGTTGGTACTGCCGCCCATTATATTTTGGTAAATAAAAGGGTCTCATGGAAGAAAGAAAAAATTATGCGGGCTTACCGTGGGCGTAGTACATCTCGTGGAATTGGTAAGGGGTTTGTTTTAAATGTTGAAGAATTGGCTACAATGTGGCACTTCCCGGCAACTTGGATAAAGGCACCGGCGGTTAAGGCCGTAGAAAGCAAGCGTGGTGTGCCTCCGGTTAATTTACCATTTGAACAGCCAAGTCATATGAAGCCGATCGCGGGAACAGAAGGGGAAAAAGAGTTAACAAAAGAGATTCCGCCTAACTTACCAATGGAGTGATTAAATAAATAAGTAATATATAATCAATTTTTCATGAATAATGAGGAGGTAGCATTATTTGCTGAAACAAATTTCCGCGGAGAGCGGAAACGTTTTGGTATAAAAACCGATGATCGGAGGCGGCATATGTATATCATCGGTAAAACCGGCATGGGTAAAACAACTACGCTGGAAAATTTGATTATCTCCGATATCCGCGCCGGGCACGGAGTTGGTTTAGTTGATCCGCACGGAGATTTGGCGGAAAAAATTCTCGATTTTATTCCCTCTAACCGAGTAAACGATGTTATATATTTTAATCCGGCTGATTTGGATTGGCCGATAGCTTTTAATATTTTAGAATCAGTTGATCCAAAATATAAACACCTTGTTGCTTCGGGCATGATGGGGGTTTTTAAAAAAATTTGGCCAGATGTTTGGTCTGCCAGAATGGAATATATTTTGAATAATACAATTTTAGCTCTTTTAGATTATCCTGGCTCGACAATGCTCGGAATTAACAGAATGCTTGCCGACCGGGATTACCGGAAAAAAGTAGTTTCTAAATTAAAAGATCCGGTAGTTAAGTCTTTCTGGGTTGATGAATTTGCAAAATATAATGAAAGGTTTGCCACTGAAGCTATTGCCCCTATTCAAAATAAAGTTGGTCAATTTTTGTCCGCTTCTATTGTTAGAAATATTGTTGGTCAGGTTCAATCAACAATCGATATGCGGGAAATTATGGATGGACAAAAAATATTTATCATGAATTTGGGTAAGGGAAGAATCGGCGAGGACGCGAGCGCCCTTTTGGGTAATATGCTTGTGACAAGATTGCAGCTTGCTGCCATGGGACGGGTTGATATGCCAGAGCCAGAAAGAAAAGATTTTTATCTTTATGTTGACGAATTCCAAAATTTTGCGACCATAAGTTTTGCTAATATTTTATCTGAAGCGAGAAAATACCGCCTAAATTTAATTTTAGCTCATCAATATATTGAACAATTAGCTGAAGAAGTTGCGGCTGCGGTTTTCGGCAACGTGGGAACAATCGTGGCGTTCCGCGTGGGCGCGGCCGATGCCGAAGTTTTAGAAAAAGAATTTACGCCGACTTTTACAGCTGAGGATTTGGTTAACCTTACAAAGTATGATACCTACATGAAACTGATGATTAATGGAGTGTCGTCTTTGCCTTTTTCGGCCTCAGGTTTACCGCCAGTTAGCGGGGCAACGCAAAATAGAGAAAAAGTTATTCGCGTCTCCAGGGAGCGTTATGCTAAACCTCGAGAAATCGTTGAAGAAAAAATTATTCGTTGGAGTGGAATGCAGATTGCAGGCATGGAAGAAAAATCTGATGAAGAGCTTGAGGCAGAAATTAAAAAATCAATTGAGGAAAAAAAGAAAGAAACAGGGGAGCTGCGGGGTGGGAAAAAAGAAGGCGAAGAGAAAGAAAAATTAGAAATATCTCGGGAAGAACTTGAGGCTCGCGCCATTGCCGCCCGTGAAGCAATTCTGGAAAAATCAAAAGTTCAAGCAGTTGATTTTTTAAAGATTTTTTCAGAGGAACCACAAAAGAGAGAAGATTTTGACATGGAACAAATGAAGAAAAAAGATATTTCCGTGCCAAAAATAATTGTTGAGCCACCAAAAGTTGTAATTAGACCTCCAAAAGTTGTAATTAAGCCAAAGGAAAAAATAGACATAGATATAAAGATAAAAGAGTTCCCGCAGAAAGAGCCAGTAGTAATTGAACATAAGGAGGGAGAGTTGGAAATAACTCCTAAAAAAATAGAGTCCCCGCCCGAGGTCCCTCTTGAAAAAACCGCGCCCGCTCCTCAAAATCTTCCGGCAGAAGAAGAGGAAAAAATATCTTCGCCGCGAATTTTGCCCGCAGTCCTCGCGCCAAAAGAAAAGAAAAAAGACAAGGGGGAAGAGAAAAAAAACCATGAAGATAAGTTTCCTTACGAAATAATTTGTTCGGCTTGCGGTAAACCTGATCGAGTTTCTTTCAATCCCGACCCCAATCGGCCGGTTT
Organism: Patescibacteria group bacterium; assembly: GCA_049322595.1. GTDB lineage: Bacteria > Patescibacteriota > Patescibacteriia > XYB2-FULL-38-15 > XYB2-FULL-38-15 > JAHIRI01. The sequence continues at coordinate 8,449 of JBMORR010000020.1, forward strand.
ATTGCAAAGAGTGTCTTCCTATAGAGAAAGAAAAAGAACGGCAGGCGAAGAGAAGCAAAAATAAACAAAAGCAGCTGCAGAGAAATAATGAAGAAAAAGCACGAGATAAAAAATAAGATGAGCCCTTTTCGGGCTTGTTTTATTATGTTAATATGTCTTTACTATGAATCTAGTTAAACCTAAGTTATTATTGCATATTTGTTGCGGCGTTTGTGGGGCATGGATACCAAAAAAGTTATCCGCTAATTTTGATGTGACTTTATATTTTTTCAACCCAAACATTGCGCCAGAAGAAGAATATAAAAAAAGATTAGATGCGGCGTGGCAAGCAGCGGATAGGGCGGGAGTAGAATTGGTTGAGGGGTCGTATCAGCCAAAAGAATGGCTTGGATTAGTGCGTGATCATGAAAATGATCCCGAGGGTGGCGAGCGGTGCGAAATGTGTTTTAGTTTACGGCTTGGTGAGACGGCAAAATATGCCAAAGAAAATGGCTTTGATTTTTTTGCTTCAACTTTAACAATGGGCAGAAACAAAAAGGCAGCGGTAATAAACCCGTTGGGAGAGAAGTGGGCCGCACAATTTGGTTTGAAATTTCTGGCAGAAGATTTTAAAAAAGGCGGGGGACAGGCCGAAACAGATAAAGAATCCCATAGACTGGGTTTGTATCGACAAAATTATTGTGGGTGCGTTTATTCAATGCGACGGAATTGACAATGGCCGATAAAAGAGTAAACTGACAGGAAAAGGAGGATGAGATGTGGGGAGGAAAAGAGGAGCCGGGTGATATCCGCGTCGGAAATTGGGTGGACTGGCGCAATCCGGAAAGCGGAAGGGAAGTTGATAGCGGTCCTGGGCCGTTTTTTGTAGTGATGGTAGCGATGGAAATCTGGGTACCAATTTGTACGTGCGGCGGTAAAAGGGGTTTTTGGGGTATTAGCGGCCACGCTATGGATTGCGAAGCGAGGGCACCTCAAGTCGAAGGATTGGCCGTGACAGTCGAAATGAACGGACGATATAGAACATTTTCCGAGGACCTTTTTAAGGTTGTGAGGAAGTAACGGTTCCAAGCGATGGACAGTAGTCGTCGCTTGTTTTTTATTAAGAATTATTATAAAATTGATTAATTATGGTCAAAAAGAATAAAAAGGTAATGGTAGCGATGTCCGGGGGTGTGGATAGTTCTGTCGCGGCCGCACTTTTGAAAAAACAAGGCTATGACGTTTTTGGTGTGTTTATGCGTTTTTGGTCTGATGAAACTCGAGGTTCATGCATTAATCGCTGCTGCTCATTTGAGGCGTATTCTGATGCGCGGCGAGTGGCGCAAAAATTAGGGGTTCCGATTTATACGTTAAACATGAAAGCTCCGTTTAAGAAATTAGTTGTTGATTATTTTTTAAAAGAATATAAAGCCGGGCGAACGCCAAATCCTTGCATTGAATGTAATCGGTTTATAAAATTTGGAGAATTATTAAAAAGGGCGCGAGCGATGGGCGCGGATTTTATTGCGACTGGACACTACGCGCAAGTTAAGGCCGGTAAATTATTAAAAGGGAAAGATCCAGAAAAAGATCAGTCATATTTTCTTTATACCTTGACAGAGGATAAGTTGAAGCAGATTTTGTTTCCAGTCGGCGGTTTTATAAAACCGCGGGTGCGGGCAATGGCAAAAAAATTTGGCTTGCCGGTGCATGCAAAAAAGGATAGCCAGGAAGTTTGTTTTGTCGGAGCAAGCTTGAAAAGTTTTTTGAAAAAATATTTAAAAGTTAAAAGTGGAAAAATTGTAGAATTGGAAAGCGGAAAGATTTTGGGCAAACATGAGGGTTTGCCATTTTATACGATTGGCCAGAGAAGGGGATTAGCGCTCGGCGGCGGGCCGTGGTATGTTGTGAGAATTGATGCGAAAAAAAATATTTTGTACGTTAGCCGCGATCAGAAAAAGCTATTGTCTAAGGAAATGGCAGTGACAAAAGTAAACTGGATAGCTGGCGCTGCGCCGAAATTGCCGTTCCGAGTGAAGGCGAAAATAAGATATAAGCACAAAGAAGCGCCGTGCGCAATTCGTAAAATAAAAAATAATTATAAAATAATATTTAGCAAACCCCAGCGCGCTGTAACTGCCGGCCAGTCGGTTGTATTTTATCGCGGCGATAAAGTTTTGGGGGGCGGAATTATTAAATAAATATGACAGCAAAAAAGTGGACAGCAAAAGAATTAAGAGAAAAATATTTGGAATTTTTTAAGGAACGAGGTCATGCCATTTTGCCCTCAGCGCCTTTAATTCCGGAAAATGATCCGACGGTTTTGTTTACGACTGCCGGCATGCATCCGCTTGTTCCATTTTTACTTGGAGAAAGCCATCCGAGCGGAAAAAGATTGGTGAGTGTGCAAAAATGCATTCGCACCGGCGATATTGAAGAGGTCGGCGACAATTGGCATCTGACTTTTTTTGAAATGCTTGGTAATTGGTCTCTTGGAGATTATTTTAAAGAAGAGGTCATGAAGTGGAGTTGGGAATTTTTAACCGATAAAAAATATCTTGGGCTTGATAAAAAAAATCTCGCAGTTTCGGTTTTTGCCGGAGATAGCGATGCGCCATTTGATGAAGAAGCGTATAAAATCTGGCAAGATTTGGGTGTGCCAAAAGAAAGAGTCGCGCAGTTGCCGAAAGAAGATAATTGGTGGGGGCCGGCCGGAAAAACCGGGCCGTGTGGGCCAGACACGGAAATGTTTTATTGGGTGGGTGGGCGAGAAGCGCCAGAAAAATTTGATCCGCAGGATAAAAACTGGGTGGAAATTTGGAATGATGTTTTCATGCAGTACAATAAAACCGCGGAAGGGAAGTACGAGCCGCTAGCGCAAAAGAATATTGACACAGGTATGGGGCTTGAGCGGACAATTGGAGTTTTGAATGGATGTAAGAATGTTTATGAGACAGAAGTGTTTGCGCCCCTTGTGGCTGAGATAAAAAAGATGGCTACTGCCGATCCTGACGAAAAATCAGTAAGAATTATTGCCGACCATATCCGGGCCGCGACATTTATTTTAGGTGATCCGGTTGGCGTTGTTCCATCAAATGTTGGTCAAGGATATATTTTGCGTCGTTTAATTCGCCGGGCGATTCGGTATGCGAAAAAAATAGACATCGACATTAGTAAAAGTTTTACCGCATCACTTGCCGAAATTGTGATTGGTATTTACGGTAAACAATATCCCGAACTTTTGAAGAATAAAGAAAAAATTTTGGGTGAGCCGCAAAAAGAAGAAAAAAAATTTGATAAAGCATTAGAAAACGGACTTAGAGAATTTAAAAAATATTTAGAAGAGTGGACTCAATATAAAGGAGGGGAAGAAGTAGGTAGAAAAAGAGTTTTATCTGGTGAGGCGACTTTTAAATTTTATGAAACTTATGGTTTTCCACTGGAATTAATAAGGGAGATTGCGGCGGAATATGGAGCAGAAATTGATGAGAAAGATTTTGAGGCGGCATCTAAAAAACACCAAGAACTCTCCCGAACTGCCTCGGCCGGGCAATTTAAAGGCGGTTTGGCTGATTCTTCCGATGAAGTAAAAAGATTGCACACCGCGGCGCATTTAATGCTTGCCGCTCTTCGGCAAGTTTTGGGCGAACACGTTGAGCAACGCGGCAGCAATATTACTGCCGAGCGTTTGCGTTTTGATTTTTCTCATTCGCAAAAAATGACGCCGGAAGAAATAAAAAAAGTTGAAGATTTGGTGAATGAACAAATCAAAAAGAATGTCCCGATTGTTTGTGAGATTACCACAGTTGACGAAGCGAAGAAGAGCGGGGCGGCCGGAATTTTTGGGAGTAAATATGGAGAAAAAGTAAAAGTTTATTCCGCGGGGGATTTTAGCAAGGAAATCTGTGGCGGACCGCACGCGGAAAATACAGGAGAATTAGGGTCATTTAAGATTATAAAGGAGGAGGCTTCAAGCGCCGGAATTCGTCGAATTAAAGCTATTTTAGAACATTAAGATTTTTTATTTGACAGAAATTTGGGTATTCTATATAATATTACTTGACACCTTTTAAGGAGAATAATATAATAAAGGACAGTGATAACGAAATTAGAAAATTAGGACTGGGGACTCGGGAGAAGAGATCCGGGTTCTGCGGTTTTTGTTTTAGTTATCAAATAGAAAATTAAAAACGTTCACCTTATGGTGCAAGACAAAAGTAAAGAGTTTATTGAAGTCAATGGCACGGTAGAAGAACTTTTGCCGGCAGCCACCTTCAAGATTAAGCTGGAGGACGGCCATGAAATTTTAGGCCATCTTTCCGGCAAGATGCGTTTACACAAAATACGATTACTTCCTGGGGATAAGGTAAAGGTGGAGATGACACCGTACGACTTAACCAAGGGAAGAGTTGTTTATAGATTTTAAAAATTATGAAAGTCCGAGCTTCGGTAAAAAAAATTTGTCCTTCATGTAGAATTGTAAAACGCGGTAAGCGGATTTTTGTCATTTGTAAGACAGCTAAACATAAACAAAGGCAGGGATAATTTATATTTAAAATTATGGTAGTAAGAATTGCAGGTTTAATCCTCCCACAAAATAAAAGAATAGAAATCGCGTTGGGTTATTTATATGGTATTGGCCGATCACAGGCAAATAAGATTTTGGCGGCCACAAAAATCAATCCAGACACAAGAACCAGTGCCTTAACTGATGATGAAGTTAATAAATTAAGAGAATTTATTGAAAAGAATTATAAAGTTGAGGGCGATTTAAAAAGAGATGTATTTAGTAATGTCAAAAGATTAAAAGAAATTGGAGCTTATCGGGGAACACGGCATGCCAGAGGTCTTCCGGCTCGCGGCCAGCGGACAAAAACAAATTCCAGAACTGTTCGCGGAAACATCAGAAGAACAATGGGTAGCGGACGAAAACCAACCGGACAAAAAACTTAAAATAAGTCAAAAATAAAATAATTTATGGCAGAAGAACAAATTGTAAAAACAGAGACAGAAGCAGCCGACCAAAAGGAAAAAAAGAAAGTCGCGCCCGCTCCAAATCCAAAATCAAAATCTAAAAAGAAGAAGGTTGTAAGGCATGTACCAAGCGGTCGAGCTTATATTCAGGCTACTTATAACAACACAATAGTTACCTTAACAGATCAAAATGGCAATGTTTTGGCATGGTCTTCATCCGGACTTTGTGGTTTTAAGGGTCCGAAAAAGGCTACGCCATACGCGGCAGGTGTTGTTGTAAAAAACGCAACGGAAAAGGTAGCGGATTATGGTTTGCAAGAAGTAAACGTTCTAGTTAAGGGAGTTGGCTCTGGACGAGAAGCAGCAGTCCGTGCTTTAAACGCAAATGGTCTTAACGTTTTATCAATTAAGGATATGACCCCGATTCCGCACAACGGTTGCCGGGCGCCAAAACCAAGGAGAGTTTAATTGAAATATGGCAAGAAATTTAAAAGCTAGATGTGCGCAATGTCGCAGGGAGGGAGAAAAACTCTTTTTAAAGGGAGAGCGTTGTAATTTAGCCAAATGCGCTATTGTAAGAAGAGGTTACCCGCCAGGTGTGCATGGTCCCAAGGGAAAAATAAGATTAACTGGTTATGGAACACAGCTTCGTGAAAAACAGAAAGCTAAACATATTTACGGAATTTTAGAAAGGCAATTTAACAACTATTTTAAAAAAGCTATCAAGAAAAAGGGTGATACCAGCGAATTTTTGCTCCAACTTTTAGAAATGCGCCTTGACAATGTTGTCTATCGTCTCGGAATTAGCAAATCACGCCAGGGGGCGAGACAGCTCGTTGGACATGGTCTTTTAGCCGTTAATGGTAAAAAAGTTACGATCCCTTCTTATCAGGTAAAAATTGGTGATATAATTTCAGTTAAAACAAGCGCTGCGTCTAAAAAAGTTTTCCAAAATTTGTCGCAAACATTAGCAAAATTTGAGCCGCCGGCATGGCTTTCTCTTGACGTAGAAAAAGCAGAGGGAAAGGTTGTGAGAAAACCAACTAAAGATGATATTAAAACGCAATTTGATCTAAAAATGATTATTGAGTTTTATTCTCGTTAATAATTTAAACGAGTTTAGTAAATTCTTATGGAACCAATTATTTTACCGTCCAAAATCGAAATCAAAAAAGGAAAAAACAAAAATGAGGCAACTGTTACGGTTGATCCTTGCTATTATGGATATGGCACGACTTTGGGCAATGCTATTCGGCGCGTAATTCTTTCTTCACTACCGGGAGCAGCGGCGACAGCTGTTAAAATAAAGGGTGTTCAGCATGAATTTTCCACAATTCCCCACGTGAAAGAAGATGTGGTGGAAATTCTTTTAAACATTAAGCAGCTTAGATTAAAAGTTTTTTCAACCGAACCGGTACGTTTAGTTTTGAAAGCTAAGGGGGAAAAAGAAGCAACCGCAGCTGATATTGAAGAAAATTCAGACGTTGAAGTTATAAATAAGGATTTGCATATTGCCACATTAACAAGTAAAAATGCCGATTTAGAGATGGAAATATTTGTAAGCCAGGGGAGAGGATTTTTACCGGTTGAGGCGAGAGAAAAAGAAAAATTAGAACTTGGCGCCATCGCCGTTGATTCTATTTTTGCTCCAATTAAGAACATTGGTTACAGGGTAGAGAATGTTCGTGTCGGGGATATTACAAATTATGATCGCTTGATTTTAGATATCGAAACAGATGGAACAATCACTCCGGAAGAAGCTTTAAAGCAGAGTGTACAAATTTTAATTGACCACTTCAATTTATTTTTAAATGGCGCTGATTCTAAAATGGCAGATCTTCCAAAAGAAGAAAAGGGAGAAGTTATAGAAGAAGCTCTAGAAGAAGAGGAAGAAACTTCGGCTGAAGAAGAAAAATCAAAGAAAAAAAGAGGAAGACCAAAAAAAGCTAAATAGTTATTAGTTAATGGTTTATAGTTTATAGTAAATTTATGAGACACAGAAAAAAGGGAAAAGTTTTAGATAGAAAAGTCGGGCCAAGAACTGCTTTGCTTAGGGGGCTAGCAGTAAGTTTGATATTGTATGAAAAAATGCAAACTACTAAGGCTAAGGCAAAGACCATAAAACCAATAGTGGAAAGACTAATTACTCGTGGAAAAGAGAATACTTTGACTGCGCGTAGATACTTATTGAAGTACTTATATAAAGAAGCTGCGGTTAAAAAAATTATGGAAGAGCTTGGTCCAAGATATAAGGAGAGAAAGGGCGGCTATACTAGAATTATAAACATTGGCCGTCGACAAGGAGATGGCGCGGAGGTTGTTCAAATTGAATTAGTGTAAATTTTATGCCAAAAGCAAAAATACAAAGACAGACCCATGCAGTTGATGCGGCAGGAGTGCCGCTCGGAAGACTCGCGACAAAAGTCGCAGGGCTTTTACGTGGTAAAAACAAGGCTACTTTCAGGTTTGATGTTGATGGTGGGGATTTTGTTAACGTAACAAATGCTACGAAAGTAAAATTTACTGGTAAAAAATTTACTGATAAAAGATATTTTTGGCATACTTTTTATCCGGGCGGGGCAAAACAGCCGACGGTTAAAGAGTTATTTGAAAAAAATCCACAAAAGGTTATATGGAAGGCTGTTTGGGGAATGTTGCCAAACAACAAATCAAGAAAAAATATAATCAAAAGGTTAAAAATCAGCAAATAACAAATTATGACTGCGGAAACAAAAAAAACTAAAAAAACAACTACAAAGACAACAAAACCGCCCGCCAAGAAAGTTGTTAAAAAGAAAGTAGTTCCGGAAAAACCAGAGATTGAAGAAAAAAAAGAAGCAGTGGTTGTTGACGAAAAAATAGCTGAAGATAAAAAATCAGGATATCTTTATGCCGTTGGCCGCCGGAAAGAAGCAATTGCTACTGTAAAACTCCACAAAAACGGCAAGGGAAAAATTATTGTTAACGGAAAACTATATTCCGAATATTTCCCCACCGGCGATATGGAACAGATCGTTTCTGGCCCCCTAAAATCGGTTGGCCAGGCAGATAAAGTTGATATTGAGGCAAAAACTTTTGGTGGCGGTCTTCGTGGTCAGGCTGAAGCAGTACGGCTTGGAATTTCCCGCGCGCTTGTTCAATTGAATGTTAATTTTAAAAAGAATTTACGCAAGGCCGGTTATTTGACTCGCGATCCAAGAGTTAAGGAAAGAAAGAAACCGGGTTTGAAACGGGCGAGAAGAGCCCCGCAGTGGCAGAAACGTTAATCGAAAAAATGCTATAATAAAAGGGACGTTAATCCGTCCCTTTTTCATATGAAATTATCCGAATTTGATTTTAACCTACCAAAGAATTTAATTGCTCAAAAACCAGCTAGTCCACGCGATGCCTGCCGTCTTATGGTTTTAGATCGGGGCGCGGAAACTATGCGCCACGACAGGTTTTATAATATCGAAAAATATCTCCGGTCGGGTGATGTTTTGGTTTTAAATAATTCTAAAGTTTTGCCGGCAAGATTACTTGGTAAAAAGGAAAGCGGCGGCAAGGTAGAAATTTTGCTATTAAAGCAAAGATCTTCGGCATCATGGGAGTGTCTTGTTGGTTCTATCCCAGTTGCCAAGCAAGTAGGATTAAAAATAAAATTTGGTGGGAAATTGGCTGGTGAAATTACAAAGAGGGTAGGGGATACGGCTGTAATTAGATTTAATTTAAACGGAGTAAAATTGATGGAGAAAATTTTAAAAATTGGCCAGCCGCCGACCCCGCCATATATAAAAAGATTGGCGAGGAGTTCGGAATACCAAACAGTCTATGGGGAAAAACTAGGCTCTGTTGCTGCCCCGACCGCCGGAATGCATTTCACAAAACTGTTAATGAAAAAATTACAAAAGATGGGCGTGGAAATAGAATATGTGACGTTGCACGTCGGGCTTGGAACTTTTCAGCCAGTCAAGGTGGACGACATTACCAAACATAAAATTCACAGCGAATATTTTGAATTGGATAAAAAAACCGCAGAGAAATTAAACGCCGCGAAACGCGCCGGCCGGAGAATTATTGCCTGCGGCACAACTACAGTTCGCGTTTTGGAATCATGCACTCGAAACGGTAAGCTCTGTAATAAAGCCGGTGAAACAAGCATTTTTATTTATCCGGGCTATAAATTTAAATTTATTGATGTCTTAATAACTAATTTTCATGTACCAAAGTCAACTTTAATTATGTTAGTCGCCGCTTTCGCCGGGAAAAAATTTATTGATAAGGCATATCAAACTGCAATCAAAAAAAAGTATAGTTTTTATTCATTTGGAGATTCAATGTTGATTTTATAAAATACTTGACAAATAATTTTTTTCTGCTATTCTAAAAATAGAACCTTAGGACACACAACTTCTTCATCAAAAAGAAGGGAGAGATTCTCATGTGCCAAGAAGAAGCGGGAGCTATATCGACCGCGATTAGATGCGAAAGCTCTAGGAGGAAACTTCGAGATAACCGCCGTAAACTGCGAATTCTTCTGACTGATCCAATAGCCAGAAGGAAACTTTTGCTGCGCAGGGCGTATAGGAATCTTTCATCATGGCGACGCTTCATGTGTGACGTGGGGTGGGCCGAACTCCTTCTTGAAAACGAAGGAAGTGACCCCGAGTATAAGATCAATCTCGGGGCTATCATCGCATGGGCTTCCTTGCTTGGTTTTGTGGTTTTCTTCTTCATCATGAAGGCCTTCCTTTAGCGAGTATTCCCTTAGATAATACCGACGCATAAATTGCGTCGGTTTTTATTGATTTTTTCCTTAATTTGCGATAAACTTAGATAAAATATGACAGAATCGGGGAAAGTAGCGAAAAATACTATTTATTTAACAACCGCCACGGTGGGACAAAAAGTCCTGGCTTTTTTGTATTTTATTTTAATTGCCCGTCTGGCCGGAGTTGAAGATACTGGCAAATATTTTTTTGTCGTTTCCTTTACGACAATTTTTTCTATTTTTGTTGATCTTGGATTTTCTTCAGTTTTGATTCGGGAAACGGCAAAGAAAAGAGATTTAGCGGAGAAATATTTAGGAAGTATTTTGGGGGCAAAAACTATTTTAGGCGCCCTGACATATCTTACGGTTATTATCGGAATCAATGCGATGGGTTATCCCCCAGAAACCAAATTTATGGTTTATCTTTCCGGGATTGTAATGCTTTTGGATTCCTTTAATGTAACTTTTTACGCGGTTTTTCGCGGGCAACAAAATTTACGGTACGAGTCAGTCGGCGTAGTGGTTAGTGAAATTTTAATCATTGCGTTTGGCGCCGCAAGTTTATTATTACACGCCCCATTGTATTTTCTTATCCTTGCCTTGATGTCTGGTAGTATTTTTAATTTTATATTTTCTTCAATTCTGCTTTGGAAAAAAACAAAAATCCGTCCAAGCTTACATTTCGATAAAACCCTTTTAGTTTCACTTTTTAAAATCGCCTATCCTTTTGCCTTGGCGGGGATTTTTGTAAAAGTTTATTCTTACCTTGATTCAGTTTTACTTTCAAAAATAGTGGGAGATGCGGCAGTAGGATTTTGGAGTGTGGCATATAAATTAACCTACGCATTTCAGTTTATTCCGATGGCTTTTGCCGCGGCCGCGTTTCCGGCGATGAGCGCGTATTATGCCTCCGACAAGACAATGCTTAGAAAAACTTTTGAGCGCGTTTTGTTTTATCTTGCGATTTTGGCCGTGCCGATCGCTTTTGGGATTTTTTCCTTGGCTGAGCCTTTAATTTTAAAAATTTATAAAGAATCATATGTCGCCTCCATCTTGCCGCTTCGGGTTTCTATTTTTACCGTAATTTTTATTTTTTTAAATTATCCCGTAGGTTCGCTTTTAAACGCCACAGACCGCCAGATGACAAATACCTCCCTTATGGGCGTTTCCATGGTTTTAAATATCATTTTAAATATAATTTTAATACCCAGGTTTTCGTATGTGGGCGCAGCGATTTCTACGGTTATTTCACACTGTTTCCTTTTTGTTTTGGGATTAATTTTTGTTGAGCAGGTAATTTCTTACAATAAAAAATTTATTTTCGGTGCTCTTTTAAAGATCCTGATTTCTGCTGTGGTGATGAGTGTAGCAATAATCTATTTGCGCCCGTATGTTTATTGGATATTTTTGGTTCCCGTCGGTGCGGTAGTTTATTTCGTATTGCTATTTTTGCTCCGCGGAATAGAATGGCGTGATGCGAAAAATATATTTAAAGTGTTGAAAAAAGAGGAAGCAGTCGAAATGATTGATGGCAGGGGAGAAAAAATATGAAAAAATTATTAATCGCAACAATTGAATTCCCGCCACAAAAAGGAGGAATTGCAAATTATTTGGCGGGATTGGCGGGAGCGTTGCCGCAGGATAGGGTAGCAATTTTAGCGCCACAGTTTAGGGGTTCGGAAAATTTTTATAGCCGTCAGTCGTATAAAATTTATCGCAGAAAGATGTTTGCTAAAATTTTGTGGCCAAGGTGGTTGCCGATAGTTTGGCATCTTTGGCGAACGGCGCGGAGGGAAAAAGCAGAAGTAATTTTGGTCGGTCAAGTTTTGCCGGTTGGAACGGCCGTAATGATTTTGAATAAAATTTTTAAAATTCCATATTTTGTTTCTTGCCATGGAATGGATATTTTGACTGCCGCAGAAAATCCGCAAAAGAAAAAATTAATGATCAAAATTTTAGAACAGGCAACGGGCGTTGTGGCAAATAGTGAATTCACGAAAAATGAATTAATAAAATTGGGCGTAGCGGAAAATAAAATTACAATTGTCCACCCGTGTCCTAGTAGCGGAGATGGCATTGCACCGGAGAAATTATCAGAGATTAAAAACCGGCTAGGGTTAGCCGATAAAAAAATAATTCTGACAGTCGGAAGATTGGTGGAGCGCAAAGGATACGATAAAGTAATAGAGGCGTTGTCTAAAATTCTAGAGAAAGTGCCGAATGCGATTTACGTGATTATTGGTGATGGACCGGAAAAAGAAAATTTAAAATCGCAAATCTCAAATTTAAAATTGGAAAATGACGTGCTGTTGCTCGGCGGGGTATCGGAAGAAAAAAAGAATGCTTTTTATCAGTTATGTGATGTGTTTGCGATGACGCCGCGACAAATTGACGCTGACGTTGAAGGTTTTGGCACAGTTTATCTTGAGGCGAATAGTTTTGGAAAGCCAGTTGTAGCCGGTCGGAGCGGGGGAATCGCAGAGGCAGTGGTGGACGGTGTGACGGGAATTATCGTAGCGCCGGAAAATATAGATCAAATCTCCGAAGCGGTGATTAAAATATTATCTGATGAAAATTTAGCAAAAAATTTAGGTGAAGAGGGAAAAAAAAGAGTAGAAAAAGAATTTATATGGGAAGAGCAGGTGGAAAAATTAAAGAAATTGATTAGTTAAAATAATTCAAGAAAATAAAAACCCCCGGCTCTTGCGGGAGGTTTTTTATTTGCTTAGCCCCTGATTACAAGGAAGATTATATAGGCAATAAAGGTGAGAACAAAGAAAACTCCCTGCCAGCGTTCTAAAAACTGTTTTTTTCCAATGAAGATAAAGGCAAATAAAGCCAAACTCGCCAAAATAACCATGGCAACGTCTAGCGTCATTTCTGGGCGAAACGGGAGGGGTCTGATTATAGAACTTACGCCCAAAACCCAAAAAAGATTGAATATATTTGACCCAACAACATTCCCTACTGCAATATCGGGATTTTTCTTCCAGGCTGCTACGGCCGAGGTAGCAAGTTCCGGAAGGGATGTGCCAATCGCAATTATCGTTAAACCAATTAATGATTGACTAACGCCGAAGGCGGTGGCAATCTCTACAGCTCCATCGACAATCCATTTGCCGCCCAAGGCCAAGCCAATCAAGCCCAATAAAATATAAATGACTGAACGGCTGGTTTTAAACTCTTTAACTTCCATTTTTCGTTCAAAAAAACCTTCTTTTGCGATGCCAATGATGTAGGCCAAGAAGATAATAAAAAAAGAGATAAGGATTAATCCGTCGGCGCGCGAGATGGCAGAATTTTCATTGCCGTCAATCAACATATCATTTGCCAAAATCCCTACTACAAGAGCCGCTAAAAGCGATAAAGGAATTTCTTTCCACGTAGTATTTTTTTTGACAGATAAAGGAAAAATAATCGCGGAAATACCGAGAATCAAAAGTATATTGGCGATATTGCTTCCCAAAACATTTCCGATCGCGATTTCCGTTTGGCCCTGAGCGCTTGCGAAGAGATTAACAACCAATTCCGGAGCCGAAGTGCCAAAGGCGACAATAGTAAGACCAATAACGATTACGGGAATTTTAAATTTTTTAGCCAAAGATGACGAACCGTCAACTAGCCAGTCAGCTCCCTTGATTAAAATTACAAAGCCAATGGCGAAGAGAAAATAAGTAAGCATAGTCTATTTTTTCTTAGAGACATAAATATCCGCTTCTAGCATTATGTCGTTTTTATAATAATGATGAACAAAATAAATATTTCCCTCTGCGTCAATTGTTGCTTCTCCGGCAAGAGGAGAAAAAATTAATTTTGGTTTTTCCCATTGATCATCAACTTTTTTCGATCGCCAAATTCCGTAATCTTTGGAAATCCATAGCTCGTTTTCGTCAGGCGAAAGAGCCGGCCAACCTTCGTCGCGTTCTGTATTTATTGTGTCCAGATTTTTTGGTTCTTGCCATTGACCATCAACTTTTTTCGAAGTCCAAATATCTAATCCGCCTTTTCCGCCCGTCCGGTCAGAGTGAAAATAAACTTCGTTGCCGTCGGAGGTAAAATGCAGTTCACCGACTCTGTACTCTTCGGGAAAATCGGCGAGTTCCCAGTTTTGCCACCTTTCACCTTCAAATTTAGCGGTGAACCAGTTTATTCCGTTGTAACCCTCGCGTATTGAGCAAAACCATATAGTATCACTAGAGACATATTCACAACCATCGAGTGCCGCTGTTCCAGATTTTTTTAAAAGAATGCGTTCTGGCTTAGACCAAACATTGCCTGATTTTTTTGAGATATAAATTCCTGTCACGTTATCAATAACTTGTTTTTCGGCCGGAATTCTAACATCGGGCGTAAAGAAAAAATAAAGTGTTTGTCCGT
>JBMORR010000021.1:0-2898 GCA_049322595.1 Patescibacteria group bacterium
AACAACACCCCGGCTTTCGCCGGGGTGTTTTGATTTGGGATTGGTCCTCTATTTCACAAAGTGGAACAAAGGACTTTCCTAGCATCACAAAGATATGATAACAAATTTTTTACATCTTGTCAAGGGCATTTACAACCTTCTTGTTTTCATCTAAAATTAACATTGTCTGCCCCCTAAGTTTAAGGGGGCTGGGATAAAAAATTATATATAGAAGCGGGGGGGGCGAACTTATGACTACCATTGATGACTTAATCCAAAAAATCAAATTCTACGCGCCGAATGCTGATTTAGATTTAGTGCGCTTAGCTTTTGATTATGCCAAGAAAGCGCACAATGGCCAAAAACGCCTTTCTGGAGAACCGTACATTAATCACCCACTTGCCACAGCCATGAATCTGGCAGAAATGAAGCTGCACCAAGATATTATTATTGCCGGCCTTTTACACGATATCCCCGAAGAAACTCGTCCTGATAACCCAGAAGTTGCTCTCCGGGAAATAAAACATAACTTCGGAGAAGAGGTCGCCTTTATGGTCCGCGGTATTACTAAGCTTGGAAAAATAAAATATCGCGGCATGGAACGATATTTGGAAAATTTACGCAAGATGTTTGTAGCCATGGCTGCGGATGTCAGGGTAATTTTTATAAAATTTGCCGATCGCTTGCATAATTTAGGAACCCTCGAAGCCCAGCCTTCCTCAAAACAAAAACGCATCGCGATGGAAACCATGGAAATTTATGCGCCTATTGCCAACCGCCTTGGCATGGGCGAAATAAAGGGGCGACTTGAAGACTTATCATTTCCATATCTTTATCCGAAAGAACATGAAAAATTAAAAAAAGAAGTTACTCCTCGCTATAAAACCAAAGAAGAATATTTAAAAAAAATAAGAGTAAAACTTTTAAAAACTATTGCGAGTTTTTCTTTAGGCGCGACAGGGGAAAAAGGAGGCGAACAGCGAATTAAGGTTTATTCAATCCATGGACGAACTAAACGCCTTTGGAGTATTCATAAAAAATTGCAACAGAAGGGATATGATGACCTCTCTAAAATTTATGACCTGGTTGCTCTCCGAGTAATCGTAGAAACTGTAGCCGAATGCTATACAGTTTTAGGCATTATCCATCAGCTATGGAAACCCCTCAAGGGGCGTATAAAAGATTATATTGCCCAGCCAAAACCGAACGGCTATCAATCTCTCCACACTACTGTTTTTTGCGACGACGGCGAAATCGTAGAATTTCAAATCAGAACAAAAAAAATGCATGAGGAAGCCGAATTCGGTATCGCTTCTCATTGGTATTATGACGAAAAGGGCTCTATGCCCGTCGCTAAAGATTTAAAATGGGTTAAAGAATTAACCAGATGGAAAAAAGAGTTTGAAGAAAACCAAAGATATCTGGAATCTCTAAAAATTGATGTTTTCCAAAATAGAATTTTTGTCTTCACTCCGAAAGGTGATGTCATTGATCTCCCGGAAAACTCTACACCAGTTGATTTTGCTTATACCCTCCATTCTGATCTTGGAGACAAATGTACCGGGGCAAAAATTAATGAACAAATTGCTAAACTTGATACAAAATTACAAAGCGGCGATGTAGTTGAAATTATAATTGATAAAAACAGAAAAACGCCTTCGTCCGACTGGCTGAAATTTGTCAAAACAAACGCTGCGCGCCATAAAATTAAAAACCGCCTGAGAACAGTTAAAAAAAATTAAACAAAAATCGCCAGAATTCACCCGGCGATTTTTTTATTTTTTATTTCTTGGAGATTTTTTTAATAATATCGCTATATTCTTCGTCGCTATAAAAATGTATAATAATTTGCCCCTTATTCCCCCTCTTTTTAATTTCCACTTTTGTCCCAAAAACGCTGCGGAGCAATTCTTCTTTGGCTACGAGTGCCGGCTCCACCTTCCTTTGTTTCACTCCCCTTGCTTTTCTTGCGACACCTTCCATATCACGGACATTGACTTCGCTCTTTAAAATTTTTGAAAAATATTTTAATTGTGCTTTATCGTCAGGAAGAGATAGGAGTGTGCGACCATGGCTTTCTTTTATTTTTCCGCTCCTGAGGGCCTGCAAAATTTCTTCCGGCAAACCAAGTAGACGCAATGTGTTAGCTACAACCGACCGACTCTTTCCCACCCTTTGAGAAACTTCTTCTTGCGTTAAGTTAAATTCATTCATCAGTCTCTGGAAAGCTTTCGCTTCTTCAACTGGATTTAAATTTTTTCTCTGGATATTTTCAATCAAGGCCAATTCTAATTTCTCCTGATCTTTAGCCGTCCGGACAATCGCCGGTACGGTTTTTAAATTCAAAAATTTTGCGGCGCGGTAACGACGTTCACCGGCAATCAATTCGTAATTTTCTCCATCAATTTTTGTAACAACAAGCGGCTGCAAAATCCCATGTTCCTTGATTGAATTTATCAAATCCTCTAAATCCTGATAGCCAAAATCTTCGCGCGGCTGCTTCGGATTCGGTCTGATATTTTTTACCGGTACATCAACGAGTCGAACGCCCTGTGGCGCCGCTTCAGCCCCAGAAGAAAACGCCTGAGATATTTTTTTAGGAGGAATTAGGGAATTCAGTCCCCTGCCTAGACCGTATGCCATATATTGAAATTTTCAATTTTAAATTTTTAAAACTTTGCCTCTAAAATTTCTCGCGCGAGCCGTTCATAAGCCTTCGCTCCCTTACTTTTATCGTCGTAATGCAAAATTGTTAATCCGTGCGACGGAGCTTCGGCTAGTCTTACATTTCTTGGAATAACCGAACGAAAAATTTTATTGGGAAAATATTGATATAATTCTTTTAAAATTGCATCTGATAATCCGACACGACTGTCAAACATAGTAATCACTGCGCCCAAAACTTTCAAATCTGGCTTT
>JBMORR010000022.1:0-2858 GCA_049322595.1 Patescibacteria group bacterium
GCAAAAAAAGAATTGAAAAAAGGAAAAGCGGCGCTACACCTTGACCATGGAAAAAAATTTGAATCCATTGTAAGTTGCATTAAGGCTGGGTTTTCTTCAGTTATGATGGACGCATCACATTTGTCTTTCCGGGAAAATATTGCCACGACTCGCCGGGCAGTGCAATACGCACATAAACGCGGAGTTTTCGCGCAAGGAGAGCTCGGACGACTCGCGGGAGTAGAAGATGTGGTAAAAGTTGCGGGCCACGAAGCATTTATGACACACCCGGACGAAGCGGCAGAATTTGTTAAAAAAACCGGCGTTGATACACTCGCGGTTTCTATTGGAAACGTTCACGGCATAACAAAAATTAGGCAAGGCGTGCCGAAACTTGACTTGGAACGCTTGAAAGAAATCGGAAAAAAAGTTAAAGTTCCATTAGTGCTGCATGGCGCCTCGGGGATTCCTGAAGAAGAAATAAAAAAAGCGATAAAATTAGGGATCAGAATAATTAATATTGATACGGAAATAAGATTGGCTTTCACGGATTCTCTGAGAAAAACCTTTTCGAGTGATAAAAATATTTTTGATCCGAGAAAAGTTCTTGGTCCGGCAATGGAAGAGGTGGAAAAAGTTGTAGCGGAAAAAATGGCGATGTTCGGCAGCGCGAAGAAAATATAATTTTGATTTAAGCTATGTCTCTTTACGATATTATTCCTTTAAGTATTGTCGTGCTTTCATTGGCTGGGATTATTTTTGTCATCATTAAAAAATTTCCAGTTTTAGCTTCCATTAATATCGAATCAATCAAGAGCGAGCAGGAGGCAATTAAAAAAGAAAAAATTGTTGCGGAAAGACTGAGTCGGAAAATTTCTGCCCTGGGGAAATTTTTATACGCGCTTTTGTTGCCGGTTGGGAGATTTTTAAAGAAGGTTTTTTTAAATATTTATACAAAAGTTTTAGAATGGGAAAAACAGTACGGCAAAAAAAAGAAAAAATCGGTCTCGCTTCCCGATTCGGAGGGAGAGATTAAAACCCTTTTCCATGAAGCCGAAGAGTGTTTGAGGACGGGGAAAATGGAAGAGGCAGAACAAAAGTGTATAAGTATTATTGCGCTTGATCATAAAAATATAGAGGCTTATAAAAAACTGGGGGCAGTTTATGTGGAACAGAAGAATTATGAAAATGCGTTTGAAACTTTCAGGCATATTCTTAAATTAGATCCCAATGATGTAGAGACGTTGCTCGATTTAGGGGAGCTCTATAGGGAGCGGGGGGAAAATGAAGCGGCGCTTGAGAGTTTTAAGAAAGCGGTTGAAGTTGAACCAGGAAGTCCCAAAAACCTTGATTTTTTAATTGATATAAGTATAATAGTAAAAAACAAAGATTTGGCCGAAAAAACCCTTGAAAAGTTAAGGGAGGTTAATCCTGAAAATCAGAAGCTTGCTGAATTCGAAGAAAGGATAGGGGCAATATAAAATGAACTGGAAAATTGAATATTGTGCGTAAAATTTTTTGTTTTCGGGCATTTACGCCGACATAGCTCAGTCGGTAGAGCGCATCCATGGTAAGGATGAGGTCCCCGGTTCGATCCCGGGTGTCGGCTCCACTTTAAAATTTTAAAGCCCGGTCATGGGCAGGTACCGAAGTAGTCAAACGGGGCAGACTGTAAATCTGCTGGCTCACGCCTTCCAAGGTGCAAATCCTTGCCTGCCCATTGAGTAAATTATGGGCCAGTGTAGCTCAGTTGGCAGAGCAACGGTTTTGTAAACCGTAGGTCGTCGGTTCGAGCCCGACCACTGGCTTTGAAATAAATTATAAATCGTAAAAATAAAATTAATATATGTCTCAGGAAAATCTCATCAAAATGGAATGTTCCGTCTGCAAGCGAGTCAATTATTTTTCCCATAAAAATAAAAAGACCCTGAAGAACAGACTGGAAATGAAAAAGCATTGTAAGTGGTGCAAGAAACACACAATGCATAAAGAAACAAAATAAAACCCGTCCGCGGGAAAAGCGGGCGTGTATTTTTCTTATGCCCGAAACAGAGAAGCAGGAAATTTTAAAATTTCCAAGTCTTATCGTTTTTGTGAGCAGTTTTTGCCTCATGGTTTTGGAGCTTGTGGCCGGAAGGTTGATGGCGCCGTATCTAGGCGTTTCTCTTTATACTTGGACGAGTATCATAGGAATAATTTTAGCCGGCATTAGTTTTGGAAATTATTTGGGTGGTCGGGTTGCCGACCAAAAACTTTCCCGGCAAATTTTGGGGTCAACTTTTTTTCTGGCGGGGATTTCTTCGGCTGCCGTGCTTTACCTTGTTCCGGTACTTGGGACAATTTTAGGAAAAATGAATTTTCCTCTTGCCCTTTCCACATTTCTTTTTTCTCTTGTTATTTTTTTTCCAGCCAGTATGTTTCTTGGTTGTATCTCGCCGATGGTGATAAAATTTGATTTAAAGAATTTGGAAAAAACTGGTCGAACAGTCGGAAAAATTTATGCCATGGGTACACTCGGAAGCATTTTAGGAACTTTTGCCACGGGGTTTATTTTAATCTCTCTTTTTTCCACAAAGTATGTGGTCATCGGAATTTCAGCGGTTTTGATAATTTTGGGGATAATAGTTTTTGGCCAAGGTAGGGGACTTCTGAAAGATAAGGCTAATATAATTTTTAGTTTAATTTTTGTGGGAAGTTTTTTCCTCCCGCAAAATTGCGACAGAGAAACAAATTATTATTGCATCAAAGCCCCGAAAACAGAAAGCAAAAGCGAAGCTCGGGGATATGTTTTAAAATTAGACCATTTAATCCATAGCTTTGTTTATCCCGGCCATGAAGAAATTTTAACTTACGAATACGAAAAATTTTATAAAATTCTT
>JBMORR010000023.1:0-2826 GCA_049322595.1 Patescibacteria group bacterium
TATTTTTGAAAAATGGCGCATCACAGGTTGCGCAATAAGAAATCCCATTCCCCTTAAATTTATCTTCATTCGGCAAACCTAGTTTTCTTGGTACGGCGCCAAAAGATAAAATTAATGATTTTCCCCCATAAACGTTTCCATCCTTATCGCGTACGGAAAAAATATCATTTTCTTTTTTAATCTCGGTTGTCTCTACGTTTTTCACTTCGGCTCCAAGCTGCTCAGCCTGAGCTTTCATTTTTTCCATCAATTCATAGCCGGAAATCATATCAAAACCAGGAAAATTTTCTACCTTGGAGGCGTAAACCGCCTGCCCGCCAAATTCTTTCGCTAAAACCAAAGTTTTGATAGCGCGCCGCGCGGCATAAATTGCGGCCGTGAGTCCCGCCGGCCCGCCACCAATGATTATTAAATCATGCATATTTTATTAACCAATAAAATTTTCTAATCTTTTTATAATTTCTTCTTTCGCTTGTACTCCAACAAACTCGTCAACTACCCCGCCGCCTTTAAAAATTTTAAAAGTCGGAATGCTCATTACGTTATATTTCTCTGCCGTTGCCGAAGCTTCATCAACATTTAACTTGGCCACTTTAACTGCCTTGCCCTCAAGTTCTTTGGCCACTTCGTCAACAATCGGCCCCATCATTTTGCACGGTCCACACCAACTCGCCCAAAAATCAACGAGAACGGGCACGTCGGATTTTAAAACTTCATTTTCAAAATTTTGATCATTTAAAATTACCTCTGGCATAATTTATAAAAATTAATAATAAAAATCTTGTATCATTATATCAGCAAATAATAAAAAATAAAAACTATAAGATTAATGCCGGATTACCCGGCATTTTCTTTTTATTCTAGTTTTCTTACTCGTTTTTCTTCGCGGTAAATATCTAACACATCCCCAACTTGAATAATTGGCTTACCCTTAAATTTTATTCCGCATTCCTGTCCGGCCGAAGCTTCTTTAATTTCTGATTTAGCCGATTGAAGACCAATTAGAATTCCCTCGCCAACCTCGTTTTCTTTGCGCCAAACTTTTATTTTTACCTGACCGGGCGTTTTAGCGCTCAGCACAATTTTCCCTTCTTCGATTTTTCCCCCGACAATCATGCTCGCTGGTTCAGTCCTGAAAATTGCCAGCACTTTAATTTTCCCAAGGTCAGTCCTGATTGTTTCCATTTCAAGCAACGCCTCGAGACCTTTTTTGATTTCATCAATCAAATCGTAAATAATTTTAAATCTTTTAATTTCAACTCCTTTGTCGCGAGCCAAATCATCCACGTTCGGACCGGTCATAACATTAAATCCAAAAATTTTTGCTCCGACTGCTTCAGCTTCTAAAACCTCTGCCTCGGTAATATTGCCAAGCCCATGAGTAACTATTTCCAATGCAACGGTTGGATATTCCAATTTTTCAAAAGAAGCCAAAAGTGCCTCAAGCGATCCGAGCACGTCTGTCTTTAAAATAATTTTTAACTTTTTCTTTTTATCCTCTTCTTCTCCGCCGGATTTTTTCACGGTTACCTGTTCTCTGTCGGAATAAGCCGCCTTAATTTTTCTTGAACATTCTCTTAAATCATTTTTTACTTCTAAAATATCTCCGACTTGCGGCGCGGCTTTTAATCCTAAAATTTTTACTGGCGTGCCCGGACTCGCGCTATCAACAAATTCGCCGCGAAAATTTTTCATAGCCCGAACACGACCATATAAAACATTATCAATTGTTAGGTTTTCGTTACGGCTCAAAGTGCCAGCCTGGACCAAAACTGTGGCTACCGGACCCTCTCCCTTGTCTATATGTGACTCAATTACTGTTCCCAAAGCGCAACGCAAAGGATTTGCCATAATTTTTTCTTTTTCCATATCAGCAATCAAAATCACCATATCTAAAAGAACATCAATGCCCGTCATCTGCTTTGCGGAAATCGGTACACAAATAGTTTTTCCGCCCCAATCTTCGGGAATCAAATTTAACGCTGCTAATTCCTGTTTTATTTTATCAACATTAGCTTCTGGTTTATCAATTTTATTTATTGCTACAAGAAATGGGATTTTTGCCGCTTCAATAATTTTGATAGCTTCCTTGGTCTGCGGCTGGACACCATCGTCAGCAGCCACAACCAAAATGGCGATATCGGCAATTTTCGCGCCGCGGCTGCGCATAGCGGTAAAAGCCTCGTGGCCTGGAGTATCAATAAAAGTTAAAACCCTGTCTTTATAGGTCGCCTGATAGGCGCCGATATGCTGGGTAATCCCGCCCGCTTCGGATTCCATTACGTGAGTTTTTCGAATAGCATCCAAAAGTTTTGTTTTGCCATGATCAACGTGTCCCATAACAACAACAACTGGCGGACGCGGCTTTAAATTAGATTTTTCTTCTTTCCCAAGAAGTTCTCTGACTTTATCACCAACAAAATCCTCCTCATCAACTTCTTCTTCAATTTTTTCTACCTCAAAACCCATATCTTCAGCTACGATTGCCGCTGTTTCATAATCAATCCTCTCATTCAATGAGGCAAGTATTCCATTTTTCATCAACTCTTTAATAACACTAGTAACCGGAAGGTTTAATCTTACGGAAAAATCTCTAACCGTAACCACATGCGGCAATTTTACTTTTTTCTTTTCTTCTACCGCCACGGGCCCGGATTCCTCCGAGGCCGATTTGGCGAATTCTGCCGCGCGTCTTTTTTCTAATTCTTTTTTAAGCCCCGGCCAACTTTCAATAATTTTCTGCGCCAACCTATCATCAACTTTAATCGCCCTCTGGCCAACGTCAAAACCGAGCGTTGGCAAAACGTCTTTTAATTCCTGCGTCGG
>JBMORR010000024.1:0-2693 GCA_049322595.1 Patescibacteria group bacterium
TGGGTTTTTTCAAGGCAAAGATATTGGGGTGAACCAATTCCGCTTGTGCATTGTGAAAATTGTGCCAAGAAAAAACAGAAAGTTTTGTTGATCCATGGATTTGAGGGAAGCGGAGAGGGAAATTGGTTGCCGTGGTTGAAAAAAGAATTGGAAGCGCGGGGATTTGAAGTTTACAATCCGACGATGACAACGAGCGAACATCCGACAGTTGAATCATGGATGAAAGAATTGATGCCGTTTATGGAGAAGTTGGGAGAAGGTGATATAATTGTTGGTCACAGCCTAGGAAGCAAGGCAGCGTTGCACTTAATTGAAAAAACAAAGAAAAAAATCGGTCATTTATTTTTGATTGCTTCGGCGGTGGGGACGGTTGAAGAACGAGATTGGGAAAAATTTAGAAAAGAATGGAATGGTTCGGACATTGATGCTTTGAAAGAATTTTGGCACGCGCCAATTAATTGGGGGGCAGCGGATAAATTTGTCCAAAATAAAAATATTGTTTTGTCAGACGATGATCCTTATATCAAAAAAGAAACACATAAAGACTTGCCAACCGGTTGGTTTTATGAGTTATGGTCTGGATTCGGGCATTTCCAGGATAAGCAGATTCCAGAATTGCTAGACTTAATTTTATCGGCAAAAAATACGGGTTGGATAACAGTACCGGAAAAAGATTTGCCAGTGGAATTACCAAAAGTTAAAAAATACGAGCCGACAGATACTGGCGAGTCGCCTTTAGCAGCAATAGAAAAATGGGTCGCGACAAAGTGTCCCCGGTGTGGAGGCGCGGCGCGGCGGGAAACGGACACTATGCCAAACTGGGCCGGATCATCTTGGTACTTTTTGCGCTACACTGATCCGAAAAATAAAAAAGAATTCGCTGACGAAAAAAATTTAAAATATTGGATGCCAGTTGATTGGTACAACGGCGGAATGGAGCACACAACACTGCATTTATTGTATTCAAGATTTTGGTATAAATTTTTGTATGACATCGGCGTGGTTCCAAAAGAGTGTGGAGATGAACCATACAAAAAAAGAACTTCGCATGGTTTGATTTTGGGTGAAGGCGGAGAAAAGATGAGCAAGTCGCGCGGGAATGTTGTAAATCCTGACGACATCGTGGCGCGGTTTGGCGCGGATACATTGCGGACTTATGAAATGTTTATGGGCCCGTTTGAGCAGGCGATTCCTTGGGACGAAAAAGGAGTGGTTGGAGTTTTCAGATTTTTAGAAAGAGTTTGGAAGTTGGAAAAAAAAGTTGGCGGGAAAAATGGAAATAAAAAAATAGAAAAAATATTGCATCAGACAATTAAGAAAGTTAGCGAGGATATTGAACAAATGAAGTTCAACACGGCGGTTTCAGCGCTGATGATTTTGACGAATGAGATGAATGATGAAGAAAAAATTGGCCGCGATGAATTTAATAATTTCTTGAAAATATTGGCACCGTTTGCGCCGCACTTGGCCGAAGAACTTTGGGAAAAATTGGGAAACAAAAAAAGTATTCATCTTGCTGAATGGCCGAAGTATGATCCGACAAAAATTTTGGAAGAAGAGATTGATTTGATTGTTCAAGTGAATGGAAAGCTTCGCGATACGATTCAGGTGAAGGCCGATATTAATGAAGAAGAAGCGAAAAAAGTTGCGACGGAAAGCGAAAAAGTCAAAAAGTGGATTGAAGATAAAAAAATTAAAAAAATAATTTTTGTTAAAGGAAAGTTGGTAAATATTGTAGTCTAGATATAAAAAGGAGGGGTATGTCTAAATCAAAAATTTTCTTTTTTGCTTGTTTATTTTTTATTCTCGGGATCGGTGTTGCGTCTTATTTATCACTACCACTTTGGGCCGCGTTCGTGATTTTTTTCGTCGGATGCGGTTTTTTGTTTTTGGGCTGGCCCGCCTCCTCGGCGGACAGGCCTGGCAAGAAAAAATTTATCATAAGCGGGCTTGCCGGAATTTTTTTATTTTTGGGAATACTACGTTTCGCGGCCAGCGCTCCGGTGGCTCTTGAAAATCAAATCAGTTTTTATAATGGGGAGAAAATAACTTTTGTCGGTATTGTTGCGGCCGAGCCTGACACAAGAGAAAATGGAATAAAGTTAAAAATAAAAATTAAAAAGCTAGAAACGGAAAATGGCTGGCGGGCGGTTGGAGGAAATGTTTTGGTAAATGCGAAATTATATCCAACTTATCGTTATGGAGATGAGTTAGAAATAAAATGCAAATTGCAAAAACCGGAACCAATTGAAGATTTTGCTTATGATAAATATTTAGCCAAGGAAAATATTTATTCGGTTTGCTATTGGCCGGAAATAAAATTTTTAAAAAGTGGTGAAGGAAATAAAATTGTGGCAGGAATTTTGCGGGTCAAAGGAAAATTAGTGGCGACAGTAAACCGAATTTTGCCGGAGCCACAAGCGGCGTTTTTGGGCGGGCTGCTTTACGGCGCGAGGCGCGGTATTCCCGCAGATCTTACGGAAAATTTTAATATTACTGGTACGACCCATATTATCGCGATTTCTGGATATAATATCACAATTATCGCCGCGCTCCTTTTGCAAATTGCAAAAAATATCGGCATTGGCCGAAAAAAATCTTTTTGGGTTGCCCTCGCCGGAATTTTCTTTTTTGTAGTTTTGACCGGCGCCCAAGCTTCGGTCGTGCGCGCGGCTTTAATGGGTTTATTAGTT
>JBMORR010000025.1:0-20147 GCA_049322595.1 Patescibacteria group bacterium
AGATCTTAAGTCTTGGCAAGAATCAAAAGTAGAGGGTGTGCCCAAGGAGGATATCCTTCTTTATTATCAAGGAAATTTTTTAACTCTTATACACCAACTCAAGGATAAAATTTTACAACTCATAAATTTAATAACAGAGAACGCTATTCCCCAAAAACCAGCGGACGAGAATGATATTAAATTAAAGAATTTATTGGACAAAAAGGGTGAAATAATTGATAAACTTGGGATTAAAAGTGAGTTACAGCAATGGGATCAACAAAACAAAGAGAGTTTAATCGCTAAAGCATTGGCCAAGAGAACAACTCATTGTCATAGGGTAAGTAAGATGAGATATCGCGAAGACTATCAGAAATTGGGGTTTGCAAGGATTATGGGCAATCCGGCATTTCGTCAGGGCTTGACTGATTATGGTAAACAACAAATTGAAAAAATTAAAAAAGAAAACTCGGAAAGGTTGTTTTCGGATGTTGAACTAAATATAAAGGAGACCTTGCTAGCTATTGAAGAAAATATTTCAAAAATCTCTGAGGCATTAATTTCTTATTTTAATTTGCCTTTTCTCGAGGAAGAGATAAAAAAAATTTATGAGGCCTATAACAAAATGCTTGAGTCTTTTAATGTTACAAACAGGGCTTCGTTGGATAAAGTGTCAGACTTTCATAGGGAGAAGTTATTAAAGTTAGTTAAAATAATAAAAGATAATTTTAGGGATGAGTTGTGTTCAATTTATTTAGTAGGAAGTCTTGGTCGCGGAGAGTATGAAGAAGGTTGCTCTGATATTAATCTATATATTGTAGTCAAGGACGGTTGTGAATCACGTTTTGCCGTGTTACCAGAAACTATTCCTTATAAAAGAGAATTATCATTGGAAATTTTCGGCAAAACAGAGTTTTTATCAAAGGAGAAACAGAGGCATAGATTTATCATCTACGCCGACGGAGTCCTTATCTATGGTGATGATTTGCTGAGGGGGGAAAAATTTCCCAAGGCCGGTTTATTTGTGGCGTTGTTACTTAATGACGATATACTCGAAATATTAGATCATGCTACGCAGTGGAGCAAAGATCACCGCGATGCCTCACCACTTGAGATAAGCCAAAAGTCAAAAATATTAGCAAAACACATTATTGATTTCGTTTACGGCGTTGTTATTTCAAATAAGCCACAATTTACAAGTAGTCGAGGTGAACGAGTTTTAAAGATAAACGAAATGTACCCTGATGGTAGTGAGGTAATCGAAACGCTTTTTGCCGTTTCTAAATATGGGGTGGGGGATTGGGAAAGTTTTGATAATTTAATTAAGGGATTTAGAGAAAAGGCAGAAATTAATCTAGAAAGGATGAGAGCGCTCGAATATACTAGAAAATAATATAATCATGTCTGACTACACAATCCTAAAAACCAAACCCTCAAAAGATTACGAACTCATTGATTCTGGCGAGGGAGAGAAATTAGAACGCTATGGGCGTTTTGTTTTTTCGCGTCCTGACCCGCAAGCGCTTTGGCCAAAACTGAATATAGCGGCATGGAAAAAAGTTGATGGAGAATTTAAACGCAGTGCCCTAAGTGCGGAATGGAAAATAAAAAAAGACGTGCCGAAACGTTGGCAGATAAATTTGGCCGGTTTGGATTTTTGGATAAAGCCAACAACTTTTAAACATTTAGGAATTTTCCCTGAACAATTTTCAAATTGGGAATGGATTAAAAATTTAGTCAGCGGTGCGAAAAGAAAAATTTCCGTTTTGAATCTTTTCGGCTATACCGGCGGAGCAACGCTTGCCGCGGCGAGCGCTGGAGCGGAAGTTTGCCATCTGGACGGATCAAAAGTCGCAATTACCTGGGCGCGGGATAATGCAGCGCTTTCCGGATTGGACAAAAAACCGATTCGCTGGATTTTGGACGACGCCGTAAAATTCGTGAAACGCGAAATAAAACGTGGCCATCATTATGAAGGAATTGTTTTGGACCCGCCGGCCTTTGGCCATGGTCCGGAAGGGGAGCTTTGGAAAATTGAAGATAATTTTTTGGAATTGATAGATTTGTGTTTTAAATTATTGCCCGACAAACCTTTGTTTTTTTTATTGAATGGCTATGCTTCGGGATATTCTGCCATTGCCTACAAAAATAATTTATTGCCGCTTCTTAAAAAATACGGCGGAGAAATTGAGGCAGGGGAATTGGCGATTGAAGAGACAAGCGGCCGGCTTTTGCCTTGCGGAATTTTTGCCAGATGGAACGCGTAATATGAAACTTAACGTTTTATACGAAGATAATCATTTAATCGTGGTAGAAAAACCGGCGGGGATACTCGTGCAGGGAGATAAAACCGGCGATCCGAATTTAATGGATGAAGTGAAAAAATGTTTGAAAGAAAAATATAGGAAGCCGGGAAATGTTTTTTTGGGGTTAGTGCATCGGCTTGATCGTCCGGTCGGGGGAGTTCTGCTTTTTGCAAAAACAAGCAAGGGAGCTTCAAGACTTTCGGCGCAGTTTCGCGAGCGGGCAGTAGAAAAATATTATTTTGCAATTGTCGCCGGAAAAATGAAAGAGGAAAACGGAAAGATTGTAAGTTTTTTGAAAAAAGACGAAAAGAAAAATGTGGCAGAAGTTTTTGATCATGAAGTACTGGGCGCGAAACGGGCGGAACTTTTTTGGGAAGTTATAAAAACGGGTGAAAAAAATACTTTACTAAAAATAAAATTGGGAACGGGCCGGGCGCATCAAATCCGGGCGCAACTTGCCTCAATTGGTCATCCGATTTTGGGAGATTTAAAATACGGCGCGGAGAAACCTTTACCCGACAAATCAATTGCTCTTTTTTCCGCAGCACTAACCTTTAAAACAGCTACGGGCGAGAAATCAGAAACGATAGAATTGCCTTGGCCAAAAGCTTGGGAAAAATATTTATAAATTTAAAGATTTGTGGTAAAATAAATTAATCCGGTTAATCGGAGGTAGACAGCCGGTTTTTTGATTAAAAAATTAAGATTAAAATTTATGCCAAACCTTCAAGAAGTTTGGAATAGAATGCAAAAGGCAAAAAAGAAACAAAAAGAAATTAGAAAAGCTTATAAGGAAGCTTTGGTTAATAGTGTTGACTACGGAAAAATTGTCGAGGATTTAAAAAATTTACGCGAAAAAAAGAAAAAGATTGAAATGGACGTGCGTCATGATTTTTCTTCGGAGTTTTCCGAACTCGATAATTTGAGAGCCGACGCGGAGACTGACATGGAAATGCTTTCTGATATGGCTTTGAATACTTATATAAAGGGGGAGACAGTTGAGGTAGTTGATGAGTTTGAAAATAAGTACGAGCCGGTTTTTGTCGTGAAATTTAAAAGGGTATATTAACGTTATAATGGAAATGGACGCTGATTTTAAAAAATGATAAAATTGAATCAGCGTCTGCCTAACTCATAATTTTAATGTTATGAAAAAACAGGTATTTTCCATCATAGCCTTAGCCGCCTTGGTACTTGGTTTCCTGCCGGCGACAAAGGTTTCGGCTGGCGAGTGCTGCGGCTGCGATCCGATTTACGATCGTGATTTGCGTGGCGAGGTGGTAATTAGCGCCTATGTCAGAAATACGCCGTGTATGGAGGGCTCGACAATTTTAAAAACTGTAGTCAAGGGATCGGTTATTAAGGTTATCGGCGAGACTGACGGGTGGTATAAAGTAGAGTTGGTCGATGGTACGGTCGGTTGGGTCGGGCAGGTTTTGATGCAAATCACAAGCAAGGCATTAACAAATACCTCGGGAACAACGAGTGGAACGTCCGGAAACTCCGCTTCCGCGGCGGGTTTGGCAAAATATATTGGCTACATTTTCTTGGCCGTGGAGAAGCATGGGGAAGCTTACTATTATTACCCAGTTAACAAAAAAGGATATTATCTCGGCCGGCCAGCAGATGCATTTAGTGTGATGCGGACTTTGGGGCTTGGTGCCACTCATGAATTTATCCATAATACAACTTATTTCCCTTCACATGTTGTCGGTAGAATTTTACTTGACGTGGAATCGCACGGCGAAGCATATTACATTTATCCAAAAGACAGAAAAAAATATTATCTCGGTCGTCCGGATGATGCCTTCAGAATTATGAGAGAGCTGGGTCTGGGAATTAGCAACACGAATCTGACCGCGCTTCCTTTGGCAGAATAAAATTAGCCGTGACTGAAATATCCGTCTTAAGAGGCGGATATTTTATTTGCCTTAATTATAGATATGTGATAGTACAAACAGAAGGAGGAGGGAGTAATGGAAAGAAAACTCAGCTTGGGTGACTGGCTTCTGAACCCGATTGTGAAACGGATTAGGAAACCAATTAAGCCAAATCATCTTTCTCTTGCCCGCATCCCCATCACTTTGCTTGTAGTTGTTTTTTTGGCGTTTGATTGGAATATCCTCGGAGTATCCTTTCTCAGTCTGGCAGTGTTCCTTGATCTGATTGATGGTCCTTTGGCCAGGTGGCGAGGCGAACAGAGCAGCGTCGGCGAATGGCTTGACCCTCTTGCCGATAAAGTGATGGTTATTGGGATTCTTTTGTTTTATGGCTGGACGCACTTTCCCCCCGAGCTCATCGTGGCAACAGCCATCATTGAGATGATGCTCATTTTCGGCCGGAGGATAAAAACAAGACTGGGAAAGAACGCCAAAGCCAACTCATGGGGTAAGATAAAGGTATGGTTTCAGTCGGCTGCGGTCATTGGTCTTACCGCGCATACAGATTGGACAATCGCCGTAGCAAACGCGGCTTTGCGGGTAGCCCTGGTCTTTGCCGGGTTGAGCGTTATTTTTCACATCCGCGATATTTCTCGACGAGCTCGACGGTAGGTAGTATCCCGTATTTTGCTTAAAGCAGGGTACGGGTTTTTTTATTTTTATTTTTATGATAAAATAAATAAAGGAATTTAGACAGATTTTATAATAATTAACTTAAAATTTTTATGGGGAAAAAAGAATTTTTTAAGGGGGCCCTTTTAGGAGCCCTGATCGGTACGGCCGCTGCCCTTTTGACCACAAAAAAAACTGGCGCAGAACGTCGGGCAGAGTTAAAAAAAATGTCTTCCGATCTTTTTGCTAAAATTTTGAAAGAAGTGGAAAAGATGAAAACATTGAGTAAGGAAAAATATGAAGAGGTTGTGGAGAAAGCGGTAAGGGAATATGGCAAAAGAAGAAATATGGCTAAAGCTCAAATTAACGCAGTTGTGGAAGACTTGAAAGGAAAATGGGCTGATGTTAAAAAACACGTAAAATAGGTTTTTAAAAAAAATAAGTCTGGCGCAAAACTGGACTTATTTTTTATTTATGATAAATTTATTTGAACGGATTAACAGGTCCGTTTTTCTAAATAGGGAGGAGGAGTGGGCATGGGAGAAAAAACCGAACTGGTCACGGAAGATTGGCGCAACAACCTTCTTGAAAAAGAGCTTTTGGGGGCGATTGCCGCAGGCAAGGCGCCTCGGTTCGAGGTTTTCGTCTTCGATTTCCGCAAACAACGCCGGGTGTGCGAAGGACAAGTAGAGGGCTCTTTTCAGGTCTCACTCGGAATGCTTCTTGATGGGCAACTGGTTGAGGTTGCCGAAGAACAGAAATTGACCCGATGCGAAAAGAAGGGGGACGGCTTCGAGGGCCGCATCGGATCTGTCGACTTGATGGAGCGCGCGCTACGAAAAGCGCTTCTTAATCGTTGGCCGCAAATCAGATGGCATTTGAGACAAACAAGAATTGTCAGTTACTCAGCTACCGCACTCGACTACCAGCACAGTCACCGCGTTCAGGTTACTTTTGGGGTGGTTTGCCGTGATGATCAGGCTCCGCGGATTTTGGTGCGCGAAGGAGTGGATACGCTCGGTGTAACCTTTGACTCTTTGACCACCATTTACCATTGGGTCGCTTGGCGTTTGCTTCGCCGCCTTCGTGGCGAGAAACGTGGTAATGGCAAGCGCTAAGAGGGAGGGGTATTGCCGGCTGGATCTTGGTCCGGCCGGTTTTTTATTTTATTTTAAATAAATTTAACGCGCCCTTGACATTGGCAGGGATTGACAAAAATGACAAAAAGATATAAACTTTAAGCAGAAAATAGGGCTAAAATAGAGCTTTGTTTTAAGTTTGAAGCGATTTACTTTTATGAAGATTAGTGACAGGACAAAATATAGAATTCTTGAAATTATTCCAGGCGCGCTCGTCTGGGTTACTTTTATTTTGGCAATTTTACTCTCATTTTGGAAACCGCTTTGGGTAATTTATTTTATCATTGTCTTTTGTATTTATTGGCTTTTCCGCGTGCTTTACTTTGTTTTTTATATGGCAATTTCTTGGCGCCGTTTTCAAAAAGACATAAAAACAGATTGGCGGAAGAAAGTTCAAGAATTACCAGATTGGCAAAATTATTATCACCTTATAGTTTTGCCGACCTATAATGAACCGCTTGAAGTTTTACATTCTACTTTTAAAAATTTAGAAGGATCTCATTATCCTTTAGAAAAAATGATTGTGGTTTTGTCTGGGGAAGAAAGAAACAAGGAAAATTTTTTGAAAAACGCGGAAGAAATCAGGAAAGAGTTTGGGGATAAATTTTTCCGGCTTCTTATTACAGTACATCCGGATAATTTAGTCGGAGAAATAAAAGGGAAAGGAGCAAATGCGCACTGGGCGGGTTTTCGGGCCAAGGAATTGATTGATGAGCTTAAGATTCCTTATGAGAAAATTGTTGTTTCATATTTTGATAGCGACACTTGTGTTCATCCGGAATATTTTTCTTGTTTGGCGTATAAATATATTACCCATCCGAAGCGTGAACGCGCGGCTTTTCAGCCGGTGGCGCTCTATAACAATAATATCTGGGATTCAATGGCCCTGATGCGTGTCGCGGCTTTTGGAACGACCTTTTGGCTTTTGACGGAACTTGCGAAACCGGACCGCCTTTTTACTTTTTCTTCTCATAGTATCGCTTTCAAGGCTTTGGTTGATGTTGATTTTTGGCAAAAAGATATTGTGACTGATGATTCGAGAATTTTTTTGCAATGTTTTATCCGTTATGGTGGAGACTTTGAGGTTGTGCCGCTTTATGTTCCCGTTTCCATGGATACTGTTATGGCGGAAACGCCATGGAAAAGCTTAGTTAATCTTTATAAACAACAGAGGCGTTGGGCTTGGGGCATTGAGCATTTTCCGTACATGGTTTGGCATTTTTCTCGCGGGACCCTAAAGACTGACAAGGGGGAAATTGAGGTTCCTAAAATTCCTTTCTGGAAAAGGTTTAAATATCTTTGGAATCAGAGCGAGGGGATGTATTCTTGGGCAACTTCGCCAATTTTAATGTTTGTTTTGAGCAAATTACCCCTTTGGGTTGGTAAAGATAAAATTGGAACAACTGCATTTTTTCAAACTGCGCCGATTGTTTTGCAGTGGCTTCTTACGGCGGCAATGCTTGGTATGGTCGTTTCGGCGATTTTGTTTTTATTTTTACTTCCGCCTCGGCCCCAAAAACATAGCCCGTTTAAAATTATTGTTATGCTTCTTCAGTGGTTATTGCTTCCGGTATCTTTGATTTTATTTGGCGCGATTCCGGCGGTAGAAGCGCAAACCAGATTGATGCTTGGAAAATATTTGGGTTTTTGGGTAACAGAAAAAGCTAGAAAATAAATATGAAAATTTCCATAAATTTAGTAACATGGAATGGGAAGAAATATTTGCCACATTGTTTAGATTCCATCGCCAAACAAACTTTTCGGGATTTTTCTCTATTCATTCTGGACAATGGCTCAACCGATGGGACAGTGGAATATTTAAAAAGTTCTTTGTTGCCGATTTCCAACTGTCGTTTAAAGTTTAATGAAAAAAATGTCGGCTTTGCCGCTGGCCACAACCAGGCACTTCAAAACACGGAAAGCGAATATGTTTTTATTTTAAATCAAGATATTATTTTGGAGCCGAATTTTTTAGAAGAGATTGTTAAATTTTTAGATGAGCGTAAAGAGGTGGCAGCCTTGACCGGGAAGCTTTTGTACTGGGATTTTGCCAATAATCAAAAAACTGATTTAATTGATTCCGCTGGTATAAAAATTTTTAAAAATCACCGAGCAATTGAACTTGGGGCGGGAGAAATGGACCTAGAGGAGTGGAGCGTGCCGCGAGAAGTTTTTGGAGTATCTGGAGCGGCAGCGGTTTACCGCCGGTCGGCTCTTGATGAAGTCGCGATTAGCGGAGAAGTTTTTGATGAAGATTTTTTTAGTTATAAAGAAGATATTGATCTCGCATATCGCTTGCATCTTGCCGGTTTTAAGGCGTGGTTTTTGCCAATAGCCAGGGGTTATCATGATAGAACGGCAAGAAGTACTGCTAAAACAGATAACGCGGCAATAAAGGGGAGAAAAAATAAATCAGTATTTGTTAACTATCACTCTTATAAAAATCACTTATTTTTTCTTTTAAAAAATGTTCCGTGGGGAGTGTGGTGGCGCTGGGGTTATCGGATAAAATGGTATGAATTTAAAAAATTTATTTATCTTTTGATTTTTGAGACAAAAACGTTAGGCAGTTTAGGAGAATTTTTTAAAAAATTCCCAAAGATATGGAAGAAGCGAAGATGGATTCAAAAAAACAGAAAAGCAGAAATAGCGGAAATTAAAAAATGGTTTTCTTAAAATATGGATTTATCAATTATAATTTTAAATTATCGGGCGAGGGGATTGTTAAAAGAATGCCTTAAGGGAATCAAGATGGTCCACCCGAAATTGGATTATGAAATTATTGTAGTTGATAATGCTTCAGGTGACGGAACAGCGCAAATGATGCGCGAAAGTTTTCCGGAAATTAATTTTATTGCTTCAGAAGAAAATTTGGGATATGCCAAGGGTAATAATCTGGGAATAAAAAAAGCGCGCGGTCGTTATGTAATGATTGTGAATCCGGACATCATTGTTTTTCCCGGAGTTCTTGAAAGCCTAGTCCATTTTTTAGATGAAAGGCAGGACGTTGGTATTGTTGGGCCAAAGCTTTTAAATCCTGACAAATCCTTACAATACTCCTGCTATCGTTTCCCTGGTTTTTGGGAGCCGGTTTACCGCCGTACTCCGCTTGGGCGATTTGATTTTGCTAAAAAGAAATTAGATCATTATCTAATGAAAGATTTTGATCATAATTCCGTGAGGGAAGTTGATTGGCTTTTGGGCGGATGTCTCCTTATCCGGCGAAAGGCTTTGGATGATGTAGGGTTTTTAGATGAAAGATATTTTGCTTATTTTGATGATGTTGATTTGTGTCGGAGTATATGGGAGAAAAAATGGAAAGTAGTTTATAATCCAGAAGTTTCCGTGATTCATTTTCATCGTCGCGAATCGGCAGAGGGTCATTGGCTCGGCGCGATTTTTAAAAAAGTTACAAGAATTCATTTAGCGAGCTGGTTAAAATATTTTAAAAAATGGGGAAGAAAAACAATAGCAACCGGGAGGTAAAAAATAATTTTAAAATTTATGAAATTTAGGGGGACCAATTTTTTGGAAATAATCCATCCGGCTGGGGCGGAGAGGCGGAGGCTTATTTTGTTCATAAAAATTTTACTTTATGCATTTGCTGCGGTTGTGACCATAAGTTTGATTTTGGTTGGAGTTTATTTTGGAACTGCCCGCAAAGTTTATAGTTTATCTGAGCAGGGCAAACAAAATCTAGAAGCTGCTTCGAATGAGATTTCTTCACTGAACTTAAAGAAAGCCGGGGAATATCTCGAGGAAGCAGAAAATAATTTCAGTAAAGCTGCGGAAAATTTTAATAAATTGAAATTTTTAAGTAAAGTTCCCTGGATTGGTAATCAATATGATGCCGCATCAGGATTAATTCAATCAGGAGTTCAAACTTCTTCGGCTTTGCGGGATCTCGTGAGTGTGGCGGGGGAGGTTATAAGTGTAATGGGTGATGCGGAGGCGGTTGTGCAGGGGATTCCCGCAATTTCTGGCGAGACAAGTTTTGCGGAAATCAGTCCGGAAAAAAAACGAGAACTTTTACAAAAACTTTTTGAGTCTCCGCCGAAGCTCCAGGGGGCAAAAGCAAAAATAGATTTGGCTTTACTCGCCCTTGACCAAATTAACGCAGATGATGTTGCCGGGCAGATTTTAAAAGTCTTGGAACCGGTAAGAGAATCTTTATTAAAAATCCAGGGAATTTTAGACAAGGCTATTCCTGCGGCAGAAATTTTACCCAAAATTGCTGGTTATCCGGAAGGAAAAACTTATCTTTTCCTTTTACAAAATAGTGATGAACTTCGCCCGACGGGGGGATTTATCGGTACCTATGGGATTGTAAAAGTAAAAGACGGAAACGTGGAAACGTTTAATACGGATAATATTTATGCCTTAGATGGCGCAGCAGAAAGATTCTTGCGAGTTCCGCCTCCTGGGCCGATCGCAAAATATTTAAGGGTTGGAGCTTGGTTTATGCGCGACTCTAATTGGTCGCCGGATTTTCCAACCGCGGCAGAAAAGGCAGAATGGTTTTATAAAGCAGAGGGTGGGCGTGAGAAAAAAATTGATGCCGTGATCGCGGTGACGCCGACCTTTATTGAAAATATTTTGCGCCAGATTGGAAATATTGAAATGGACGGAGAAGTCTTTACGCCGGAAAACTTGATGGACGTTCTCCAGTATAAAGTAGAAAAAGAGTACTATGAGAAGGGTATACCCGAAGTACAGCGCAAAGATATCGTCGGAAAATTAGGAGAAAAGATTTTTGAGCGCCTATCAAACCTCCCATCATCACGCTGGACAAATATTTTTAGAGCCGCCGACCAGGCTTTGACCGAACGGCACCTTCTTATTTGGAGTAAAGACCAGGAATTGCAAACAATTATTGTTCGTGAGGGATGGAGTGGAAAAATTTTGGAAACAAATGGAGATTATTTAATGATAGTCGATGCAAATTTAGCGGCTTTAAAAACAGATGGAGTAATGGATAAAAAAATAAGTTATTCTGTTTCAAAAGACTCGTCGGGTAATTTCCGCGCTAAAGTAGAAATCAATTATAAAAATAACGGAACTTTCACTTGGAAAACTACTCGCTACAGGACTTATACAAGAATCTATGTTCCGGAAGGAAGCGTTCTAGTCGGCGGCAGCGGCATGACGGAAAATGATAAAATTTACGATCCGGCGCAGCGGTTAGGAAAAATAGATGTTGGAGAAGAAGCAGGAAAGACTTATTTTGGGGCTTTTATTTCCATCGAACCGGGGAAAGAAAAGACGTTGAGCTTTGAATACGCCTTGCCGGAAAAAATTAGCAGCCAAATTCAGCAAGGGCTCTATAAATTATTAGTTCAAAAGCAATCCGGGACCATAGCCCATCCCTTGACTTTAAACCTTGATTTTGGTAAAAATATTAAACAGGCTATCCCGGCGGAAGAAGAGAAAAATTGGGGAGACGCGGTTTATAAATTACAGACTAGTTT
Source organism: Patescibacteria group bacterium (assembly GCA_049322595.1). GTDB lineage: Bacteria > Patescibacteriota > Patescibacteriia > XYB2-FULL-38-15 > XYB2-FULL-38-15 > JAHIRI01. The sequence goes on from JBMORR010000025.1 coordinate 11,445, forward strand.
AAGGGAAGACAAAACAATTGAAGTCGGGTTTTAAATAAAAGATTTATGCTTCGTAAGAAAATCGGCATTGATCTTGGGACAACAAACGTTCTTGTTCATGTTCCGAGAAGGGGAATTATCATCAACGAGCCGTCGGTTGTCGCGCTCTCTGTTTCTGATAGAAAAATTTTAGCCGTTGGCCATGAAGCAAAAGAAATGCTTGGCCGCACCCCGGAAACAATCGTCGCGCGTCGTCCGTTAAAAGACGGCGTGATTGCCGACTATAAAACAACAGAAACAATGCTTAGGTATTTTATTAATAAGGCCTTAGGCGGCATGCGGCTTTTCCGTCCGGAAGTTATGGTTGCTGTCCCGGCAGGAATTACTTCTACGGAAAAAAGAGCGGTCATTGACGCAACAATTGCAGCCGGAGCAAAGGCGGCATATGTTATTAAAGAGCCGGTAGTCGCCGCGATTGGCGCGAATATCCCGATCGGTAGCGCGTCTGGCCACATGATTATTGATATTGGCGGCGGCACAGCGGAAATGGCTGTTATCTCTCTCGGAGGAATTGTTTCTTCCGCTTCAGTTAGAATCGGCGGCAATAAATTGGATATGGCTTTGGCGGAATTTGTCCGCAGAAAATATGGTTTGGCAATTGGAGAGAGAACGGCCGAACAAATTAAAATAGAAATTGGCTCAGCCATGTATCTTGAAGAAAAATTAAGAATGGAAGTTCGCGGGCGTGATATGATTACCGGTTTACCACGAACCATAATTGTAACTTCGGATGACGTTACCGATGCCCTCGGAAATGAACTTGAAGGAATAATCGCGGCAGTTAAAGAAGTTTTGTACAATACTCCGCCGGAACTTTCTGCTGACGTGATTGATAAGGGAATTGTTCTTTCCGGAGGGACATCTTTGCTCAGAAATCTTGATCAATTAATTTCCCAAGCGACAGGAATTCCTACATATGTTGCAAGCGATGCCTTGCTTTGCGTAGCTAAAGGAACGGGTATTGCCCTAGAAAATCTTGAATCTTACAAAAAGAGCATTTTGGCTACGAAATAAATATCACACATGACGATCGGCATAGACGCTTCGCGCGCCAACAAAACCGAAAAAACCGGCACTGAGTGGTATTCTTATCATTTAATCCAGGAATTAAAAAAAATCACTGATCCAAAAGATCAGTTTATTTTGTATTCAAGAGAAAAATTGCGGGGCGACTTGGGGGAGTTGCCATCAAATTGGCAAAGCAGGGTTTTAAACTGGTCTCCTAAAAAATTATGGACGCAGGCGAGGTTATCTTGGGAAATGTGGCAGCGGCCGCCCGAGATGCTTTTTGTTCCAGCTCACACTCTTCCTCTAATTCGTCCGGAAAAAGTTGTGACAACTTGCCATGATGTTGCTTTTCTCAGATTGCCCCAAAGTTATGATTGGTCGGCGCTAAAGTATCATGAATTTGCCGTGAAATTTGCTATTCGCCATGCGGCAAAAATTATTGCTGTTTCAGAATTTACAAAAAATGAATTAATTGAATTTTTTAAAATTTCCCCGGAGCGGATAACGGTTGTGCCGAATGGTTACGACAGCGAGCGATATAAAATAATTGAAGACAGGGGAGGGGTAGAAAAAACTTTAACAAAATATAATATCCTGGGTGCGTACATTTTATATACTGGCCGACTGGAATTGAAGAAAAATATTCCGGGTCTGATTGAAGCGTTTAAACTTTTGAAAAAAAATTATAAGGAACCGTTAAAATTAGTCTTGGTTGGTCGGCCGGGTTTTGGTTTCGAAAAAGTTACAAAAGCGATTATAGAAAATAATTTGTCAGATGAAATAATTATGCCGGGCTACGTCGCGCGGGAAGATTTGCCATATTTGATGAATGGAGCGCGCATTTTTATTTTTCCATCTTTTTATGAAGGATTCGGCATTCCGATTTTAGAAGCAATGGCTTCGGGTACGCCGGTTGTTTGTTCTGGAATTTCCGCGCTTCGCGAGGTAGCAGGGGAGGCGGCGTATTTAGTTGATCCATATTCTCCGGAAAATATTGCCGAAGGAATAAATCGCGTTTTGACGGATGAAACTTTGCGCGAAGATTTAAAAAACCGCGGACTAGCGCGGGCAAAAAATTTCAGTTGGGAGCGGTGCACGCGGGAAACTTGGAAAGTTTTAGAAAATTTAAGATAAAAAAAGAAGGCCCGTCCGCAAACTGGATTTAGAGTCCAATTCGCAGGCAGGCCTTGGGGCAGGAACTAGGCGAGGCGGTCGAACTCCCCGCCGGTGGCGAGGAGACGCACGTGGTCGCGGAAGGTGTTCAGGTCCGCAGCGCGGTCGCCGTCGGGATTCGACCTCCAGACTCCGTCGTCGCGGACGAGGTCGGCTTCGTCGCCGCCCTCTGCCAGGACCTCGGCCAGTTCGTCCAAGCTGTGCACGATTCGCATTCCCACTCCTCCTTCCCAACTCCGCTCTCTCGAGCGAAGTGATGACTTCCTCCTGATAGCCATCCAGCTGTTCATAAATTTTTCTGATCAACTGGATAATTATCAGGTTCCGCCTCCTCGGCGGATTTTCTTTTTTAAAAAATAAAGGGGCTTCAGAGTTGATACTCATCCACCCCTCGTTGTTACGGATTTACCGTTGCGCGCTCCGCGCGGCGGTACTCAAGACGGACTTTCGTTTCCTCCCTGCCTGGATGCGGGTCTTTGGACCCTGGTTTCGTTGACCAAAAACCTCTTCGCCGGCTTCATCGTGCCGGCACGTTCTCTGGGGGTCTCCTGCATAATGCAGTACTCCGGTCCTTGGCCGGTTTTAGGCTGTAACCGGATTCCCCACGTTCGTTGCTTATACTTTATCATATTTTTAAAATTTTGTCAAGAGTTATTGACATAATTATTTGAGTAACCGGTAACGGGCAACGAGTAACGTGTAAATTGAGCTAAAATTATTGATTACGGGTTACTGGTTACGGGTTACTTTTACGGCTTGTTTTTATTTAAAGTTTATGATATTATGGTATAACAATTTAACAAAACAATAATTTATTTATAATTTATGTTAGAAAAAGAATTACAAAAATTAGGTTTATCAGACAAAGAAGCAAAAGTGTATTTAGCCTCAATGGAACTCGGACCTTCCCCGGTGCAGGCCGTTGCTCAAAAGTCTGGCGTAAACCGTGCCACAACTTATGTAATGATTGAGTCGTTAATTAGTCGTGGTTTGATGAGTTCATTTGAAAAAGGAAAGAAAAAATTTTTTACGGCAGAATCTCCAGAACAATTGGTTACCCTGCTCCATAAAGAAGAAGCGGAAATAAAAGAAAAGACGAGACAAATGATGGAAATTTTACCCGAATTAAAAATTCTTTTTGCCGCGGCGGAGGAGAAACCTCGCTTGAGATTTTTCGAGGGAGTTGAGGGAGTAGGGGTGATACAGGAAGATATTTTAAAATCAAAACATACAAGTGAAGACGAGATAGTTGCCCTTGATGAATTTTATAAAATTTTTCCCCCGGTAGACGGAGATCATCGGAAAAAAATGGCAGAAAAAATAAAGAGCCAAAATATTAAAGTTAGAACTATTTATACTAGTGAAAAGGGGCGAATTTTGCCAACAAAAGAATTTGGAGGACAAAAAGAAAGAAGATTTATCCCTCCAGAAAAATTTCCTTTTGCTACCGAAATTGTAATTTACGGTAATAAGGTTGCGATGGGAGTTTGTAAGGGTAAGATTATTGGTGTAATTATTGAAAGTAAAGAAGTCAGCGAGGCCTTGCAAGCAATTTTTAATTTAGCCTGGGAGGGAGCGGAAAAATATCAGAAATAAAATTTAAAATAAAAAGAAGCCCGAGACTGGTGCGCTCTTTCGCTTGTGTTGCGACGGCGTTACCACCAATTCCCGGGCTGTACCGCCTAGGAAAAATCGCGCTGTTGCTGGATCTCCCAAGCGTTAGATCATGTGCCGTGATCGGCGTTGTGTTGAGCGTCGTCACCCACCGTCAGAGCCACAATGCTCGGTGCGTCGCTTCTGCAGCCACTTTTTGCCGGTTGCTCTGTAGCCCCAAAACATGATCGGTCGCCTCCTTTGGAGGACAATATCTGAAGCAGCAAGCCAAGACCAGCGGGTCTCAAAGCTTAAGCCGCGTTTTGTGGCAATTATTTGCCTTGCGACTGTCCGCTTGTTGACCCTTGAAGTCAAGTACTCACTGCAACAGAAAAGTCTCCGAGTTTGGGCGGGGACATCCCGCCACTTCTGATTTAAATTTAACATAATAGTAAAAATTTGTCAAGTATCATTGACAAATTTAAATATAAGTTAAATGTTTTCTAATATTATAGGACATAAAAACATTACGGGTTTTTTGGAAAAAAGCCTGAAAAATAAGGAAATTTCCCATGCCTATTTATTTTATGGCCCAGCACATTTAGGCAAGAAAACAGTAGCAAAAAGGTTTGTTGAAAATATTTTAGGCCAGTCAATTTCAAATCACCCAGATGTTTACGAAGTTCGCCGCGAGCGGAAAGAAAAAGAAGAGAAGTTAACAAAAAATATTAGCGTTGATCAGGTTAGAGATTTAGAACGAAAACTGTCTTTAACCTCCTTTTTAAATTCATATAAAATTGGTATTATAGAAGAGGCGGAAACCCTAAGCACGGAGGCGGCAAATAGCCTTTTGAAAACTCTTGAAGAGCCAACTCCAAAAACCGTAATAATTTTGATTTCCGCGAGTATTTCGGCCCTGCCGGCGACGATTATTTCTCGCTGCCAGACTTTGAAGTTTTTGCCGGTAGCTAAAGAGAGAATTTATGACCAGCTTTTGAGCCTGGGAGCGAGTCGAGATGAGGCGAGGGATTTGGCTGGAATTTCTTGGGGAAAGCCGGGGTTGGCGTTTGACTTTTGGGAAACAAAAAAGGAAGAGGGAAAAGTTTTGGCCGTGATGAAATATGAAGAGCAGATAAGAAATATTTTGGATATGATGAGGGCAAAAACCCTGCATGAAAAAATGAAAATTTTTGATGATGTTTTGGGAAAAGATTCAGGCAAGGAAGATTTGTTTGGTTCAATAGATCAAATTTTATCTCTTTGGACTTCGGTTTTGCGCGACGCCGCAATACTTGGAGCCGGCTGTCCAGAACTTGCGGTAAACGCAAAATTTTCCGAAGAAATTAAAAAGGTTTCTCAGAGATTTGGCTTGGACTTTTTTCCACGGATGCATCGAGAAATCCGGCTTGCCGGAAAATATTTTGGAGAAAATTTAAATCCGCGGCTGGTTTTAGAAAATTTAATGCTTTCTTTTTAAAAATTGTCATTGCGAGGAGCGAAAGAAATGAGCGACGCGGCAATCCCATAAATAAGATTGCTTCGCTACGCTCGCGATGACGTGACAGTATGAAAAAAATCTATTTTGTTTTTTTTCTTTTGACTGGATTAGTTTTAACGGGCGCGGGTTGCATAAGTTTTACCGGCGGAGATCAAAGCGGGGTTGATGGAGGAATTTTTAAATCAGTCGACAAGGCAGAAAACTGGCAACAAAAGGTGGCGGTCGCGGCAGTAAAACCCGGAACCCTTGCTAATGTTAATGTTGTGTCTTTGGTTTTTGATCCCCAAGACTCAAAGACCATGTATTTGGCGACAGCAGAAAACGGGCTTTTTTATACAACCGACGGGGCGGAATCGTGGTTTATTGCCGGGTCTCTTTCCGGCGGAAGAATTAACGCCGTGGCGCCGGACGCAAAAGATAAATGTAATGTTTATGCCGCGGCGGGAAATAAGATTTTTAAAACCTCGGACTGCACAAGAAGCTGGCAAAATATTTATGTTGACACGCGCGCCGACCAGGCCGTTGTCTCGCTCGTAACTGATTCTTATACACCGAGCATTGTGTACGCCGGACTTTCTGGCGGAGATCTTTTGAAATCAACTGATTCCGGAGCGAGTTGGACTGTAATTAAGCGTTTTGATAATCAGGTTTCAAAAATTTTAGTGAATTTTTATGATACAAGAGTTTTGTACGTCGGAACGCAGGGAAGAGGAATTTGGAAATCAACCGACGGCGGAGCGAATTGGACAGACCTTAGCGAAAAATTAAATCAGTTTGACGGAGCGCGCGATTTTAAGAATTTGATTTTTGATTTTTCAAAACATGACGCTTTAATTTTGGCTTCGCGATATGGGTTATTAAGGACAACCGACGGCGGAGCGAATTGGCAAGCGGTAAACTTATTAACGCCGCCGGGCAGTGTGGATATTTATTCTTTGGCCGCGAATCCCGGAAATGGAAATGAAATTTATTATGGTACGACATCAACTTTATACAAAACTTCCGACGGCGGAGCGCGCTGGGTGACAAAAAAATTGCCGACAACCCGCGCGGCAACATATCTTTTGGTTGACCCGGGAAACGGCAATATAGTTTATCTTGGCACAACAAGATTTCAGAAATAATTTATAAAATATGAACAATTTTTTAGAAGAAAGAAAAGAAGATTTTGTGAAAGCGATAGAACATCTTAAAGGTGAGCTTGCTTCGCTTCGGACCGGGCGGGCGCATCCGTCGCTTGTGGAAAATATTTTAGTTGAGGCCTACGGCGTCAAAACTCCAATTCGCGGCTTGGCCAATATTACTATTCCCGATGCAAAAACCTTGGCGATTGAACCTTGGGATAAAAGCGTGATTAAGGACATGGAAAAAGCAATCCAGATGGCAAACATAGGAATTAATCCAATAAACGAAGGAACAAAAATTCGTTTATCAATGCCGCAGATGACCGAAGAAAACAGGAAAGAAATGATTAAAATTTTGGGGCAAAAATTAGAGCAGGCGAGAATCAGTTTGCGGAATGTCCGCGAAGCGGTAAAAGACGAAATTGCCAAAGCAGAAAAAGAAAAGCAAATTAGCGAGGATGACAAATTTAGATTTCAGGAAGAGTTGGATGAATTTGTCAAAGGAAAAAATGACGAAGTAAAGGCAATTGGTGATAAAAAGGAACAGGAGTTAATGACAATTTAATTTATGGCAAAAAAAGAAAACAATAATGAGTTGATGGATAAAATCGTTTCGCTTTGCAAGCGCCGCGGTTTTATTTTTCCTGGTTCAGAAATTTATGGAGGGATGGCGAATTCTTGGGATTACGGACCGCTTGGCGTAGAATTGAAAAATAATATCAAACAGGCCTGGTGGAAAAAATTTGTTCATTCGCGAACCGATATGGTTGGGATTGACGCGGCTTTGATTATGAATCCAAAAGTTTGGGAAGCGTCGGGTCATTTAAAAAATTTTACCGATCCGCTCGTAGAATGTAAAAAATGTCATGAACGTTTTCGCGCGGATAAAATTTCCGGGGACAAATGTCCGTCTTGCGGCGGAGAATTGACAACAGCAAAACAATTCAACTTGATGTTTAAAACTTTTATTGGGCCGGCGGAAGAATCGGCCAACGTTGCGTATTTCCGTCCGGAAACAGCGCAGGCAATGTTTGTTAATTTTAAACAAGTTTTAGAAACTTCAAGAAAAAGAATTCCTTTTGGCATTGCCCAAATCGGCAAGGCGTTCAGAAACGAAATCACGCCGGGAAATTTTATTTTCCGTACGCGCGAGTTTGAGCAGATGGAAATTGAATATTTTATCCGCGAAAAAGATTGGAAAAAAAGTTTTGATTATTGGTATGACGAAATGTACGACTGGATGAAGATGATTGGTTTGGATAAAAAACATTTGCATGACTTGGAAGTCCCGGAAAAAGAACGGGCGCATTATTCCAAACGGACAATTGATATTGAATATGATTTCCCCTTTGGAGTAGGGGAACTTTACGGTTTGGCTTACCGCACGGATTTTGATTTGGGAAATCATACGAAAGCGAGCGGACAGAATTTGGAATATATGGATCCGGAAACTGGAGAAAAATTTATTCCGCACGTGATCGAGCCGACCTTTGGTGTTGATCGTTCGGTGCTCGCGGTGCTTTGTGAATCATATTCCGAAGAAGAAGCGCCGACCGCGGAAAAAGGAGAAACCGAAACACGCGTAATTTTGAAATTTCCGAAATGGCTCGCGCCGATTAAAGTCGCGATTTTGCCGCTTTCCAAAAAAGAAGAATTGGCAAAAATTGCCCGGCCGCTTTATGAAGACTTGGTCAAACACTTTGTTTGCGAATATGACGAAACACAATCAATCGGCAAACGCTATCGCCGCCAGGATGAAATCGGCACGCCCTATTGCGTGACAGTTGATTTTGAAACCCTGGAAGATAAAGCCGTGACTGTTCGCGATCGCGACACAATGAAGCAAGAGAGAATTAAAATTGAAGAATTAACTAATTATTTAAAAAATAAAGGGTTTTAAAACCTGTGTTATCTGTGCTCGTTCAAAAATGAATAAATTCATTTTGCTCGATCGCTTGATAATAAATTGGGAGAGTAAACTTATGCCGATTAATAATCCGCCAGGAGAACAACATCGCGAGCAATTAAAAATTCACGCAGAGGAGTTAAAAAAAGAATTACTGAGGATAAAATTGTGGCTTGATGAGGAACTGGGAAAGGGGAATTATAAAATTGGAGCAGACGGGGAAGTTTTTGATACAGCAAGTACATTGGAAAGAACAGAAGAGCAAACAAAGGACCTCGAAAGGTTAAAAAGAATTTATAGCGAGCTTAGGAAAATTGATCCAAATATTATAGGAGAGGTTTTTGGGAAGTAATTAAGGTTTT
>JBMORR010000026.1:0-2656 GCA_049322595.1 Patescibacteria group bacterium
TGAAACAAAGGTTTTTGAAGGTTATCGCGTTCAGTGGAATGACGCGCGCGGGCCGTTTAAGGGCGGAATTCGGTTTCACCCCAAAGCTGATTTGAATGAGGTGGAAGCCCTGTCTTTTTGGATGACAATAAAATGCGCGGCCGTGGGCATTCCTTACGGCGGCGGTAAGGGCGGGGTTACCGTTGATCCAAAAAAGTTAAGCAAAACAGAACTTGAAAGATTGGCTCGCGGCTATACGCAAGCTCTGAAAGATCATATCGGACCAGAAAAAGATATCCCCGCGCCGGACGTTTATACAACCCCGCAGATCATGGGTTGGATTATGGATGAATTTTCAAAAATAAAAGGCTATAATGTCCCCGGAGTCGTGACGGGGAAGCCAATGGAACTTGGTGGTTCGGCCGGACGCGGCACGGCGACAGCCCAGGGCGGATTTTATGTTTTAGAAGAGATTGTAAAAAAATTAAAAATAAATCCCCAAAAAACAAAGGTTGTAATACAGGGATTTGGCAACGCCGGGTATAATATGGCAGATTTATGTTTTCACGCGGGTTATAAAATTATGGGTATTTCGGATTCGCAAACCGCGATTTTGGATAAAACCGGCAAGGGATTCGACTCACACGTGATCGCCAGAATCAAAGAGCAAAAGGGGATGGTCGATATTTGCGAGTGCAGCGAAATAAAATGTTCTTGCAAAAATCATATTCACGTAACAAACGAAAAACTTTTGGAAACAGAATGCGACATTTTAATCTTGGCGGCGCTCGAAAATCAAATCACAAAGAAAAATGTTGGACGCATCAAGGCAAAAGTTATTTTGGAGTTGGCAAACGGTCCAACCGCTCCCGAAGCAGATGAAAAATTATTTAAGAAGGGCGTGCTTGTTGTGCCTGATGTTTTGGCGAACGCCGGCGGGGTGACAGTTTCGTATTTTGAATGGGTTCAAAATTTAGCTAATTATTATTGGTCAGAAAAAGAGGTTTTTGAAAAATTGAAAAAAATTATGGTGGAAAATTTTGATGAAGCGTGGAAAATAAAAGAAAAAAATAAAACAGATTTACGCACAGCAGTTTTTGCCCTGGCATTAGGCCGATTAGAAAAAGCAATCAAGGCCAGGGGTTGGGCGTAAAGTAAAATTAAAATATAAAAATAACTCGTCCTTTTGGGGCGGGTTTTTTGACTTTTTAAAATAAAAAAAGTAAAGTGAGGCAAAAGGAGGAAAAAATGAAAAAGAAGAATGGGGAAGAGGGCCCCAAGATCGATGTCGCTGCCGTGAAAAAGGCATTGGCGGAAACCCGGAGTGAAAGATCGAGCGACGGAGGGACAGAAAAAACAGATTATAGTGCTCTCCGGTCGGACAAGTCAATCGAGACGTTTGGGTCCGGGAGAAAGTGCGAGTGTTGCGGTTGCGCTCTCGCGAGAAGTAACCCAGACCGGTTTTGCCGACCTTGCGATGGGGCAATCCAGCGATGGAAGGATTTTTCCTGGCTCCGCGCCGAGTTGGAACGAGAAATGGGAGAGCACTGTTTAAATTATGTCCGAGCGCGTTATCCCGGGAAAAAAAGTTCACCACGGCCAAAGGGGGTTGCTGCCGGGGGTGTTTCAAATAAAAATTCCGCCTGATTATTTTTTGAAAGACGAGGTAGACAAGGGCTTAATTTAAACAGCCCTTTTTTATTATAAAAATATTTTTAGAGATAATAAATTTTTAAAATTTAATAATTGACCCGGCTAGGAGTTTAAGAAAATTTTGTGGTTACGAATAAAGGGGCGGGAAGTCGACCTCGCCCCGCATATTTTAAAAAAGAAAAAATAATATAGAATTTTTAACGGGGTTGACATTTTTTAAAAATATAGTTAATATGTAATGTTTCCCGGAAGGTAAACAACTTTGGCCCGTTCATGGGTCAGGCAAAGGGAGAAAAAATGCAGTCCGTACTTGATGCAGGAAGAGAGATCTTGCTTTGCAAGATTGACGAAGAGTGGTACAAAACAACTACGAAAATCAGGTGGGGGGTTGTTCCGCTTTTGCAGGGACTTCGGAGTTTCCTAATGTTTCTCGGCAGCACCCTCGAGAGAGCTGGGGAGTCGGTCGAGGTCGACACCATTCTGGCCTTGATTTACCGAGATGTTGCGGTGCCGAAGACGAGTGAGCCGAACAAACCCGATCTGGCCAGCCTAGACTTCCTCGAAGGAAAGTGGCGAGACGTGGCAAGAGAGGCTAGGGCAGGCACGTTGTTCTTGTCGGATGGTTGCAGGGAATTCATGAGGTTCATCGGCCAGACTCTTCACGATCAGGTGAGTCCGAGGCCGCCAGCTGCTAGATCTTGCGCCGAGACGCAACGCCTCGAGATGGAGAAATTTTTCCGATCTCGAGGGTTCGAGGTTGATGTTCCGTCCCTCTCCAGTTCGGACGAGCAGATCAGAGAGTGGTTCGCCACGGAGAGAAACATCATCTACGAACCTTCCTGGTCTGAGGTGCCGTCCGGGGCGCTCATGGAGCGACTGCCGCACGACCTGAAACTGGATGATCCGGGAAAGATCGTCTGGGAGCGGGTTGAGAAGGGGCGATGGCTCCTGGTGGAAGCGGCCGAGCGGTGTCCGCGGATCGGAGAACGATCCTTCCGAGGATTTGAAGCCGCTCTCCAGAAAG
>JBMORR010000027.1:0-2522 GCA_049322595.1 Patescibacteria group bacterium
AATGGGTTTAATAGTTTTATTTGCGACGCAAGTTGGTAGGATTTCTAAAATTACAAACGCGCTCCTTCTCGCCGCGACGGCAATGTTAATTTTTAATCCCAAAATTTTAGCATTTGATGTTGGGTTTCAGTTATCTTTTGTCGCGACAATCGGACTTGTATATCTTTCTCCAATTTTAGAAAAATATTTTGAAAAATTGCCGTCGATTTTTGGCGCGAAGGAATCTTTTACCACGACAATGTCAGCGATTATCTTGACCCTGCCCTTAATTTTGTATAATTTTGGTCGAGTTTCATTTATTGCTCCGGTCGCGAACATTTTAATTTTGCCGGCAATCCCGCTTGCTATGGGAATCGGGTCAATTGCTGTTCTTGGTGGGTTAATTTATTCTGGTCTTGGACAAATTGTCGGTTGGTTTGCCTGGCTTGTTTTAAGTTATATAATTAAAGCGACAGAATTTTTGGCCGTTATCCCCTGGGCCTCCGGCGAGGCGGGAAAAATGCATTGGATTTTTTTGATAATATTTTATTTTTTAATCAGCTGGTTTATTTGGCATCAGCGCAGAAAAATTAAGATTGATAATTTGGAAATTAATGCTTAATTTGAAAGGTAAAAAATTTATTTCAAAATTGGCGGGGATAATCTTGGCGGCGGCGATTTTGGTTGGCATTTCTCTTTTTCAGTGGGTTGAAGAAGGCAAAAGATTGGAAGTTAATTTTTTTGACGTTGGACAAGGCGACGCGATTTTGATAAAAACTCCAGACCATCAAAGGATTTTAATTGATGGCGGGCCGTCGAACGCGGTTTTAAATAAACTTGGTGAAAATCTTCCGTTTTTTGAAAAAGAAATTGATTTAGTAATTTTAACTCACCCGCACGCCGATCACCTGGACGGATTAATTGAAGTTTTAAAAAGATATAAAGTTAAAAAAATTTTGACGACGGGCGTGGTCCATACAACGCCCGATTATCTGGTTTGGCTTGAAGAAATTAAAAATCAAAATATTCCAGTTGAGATTGCAATAGCGGGCAAGATGTTTGATTTTGGTGGGGGGGTGGAAATGGAAATTTTTTATCCGCCGGAAGATTTAACAGGGAAGTCAGCAGAAGATTTAAATGACACGTCGATTGTGGGAAAATTAATTTTCGGGCAAACTTCATTTTTGTTTACCGGCGATGCGGAAAAGGAGGCAGAGGAAAAAATGATCGCAAGCGGATTTGATTTAAAGTCAGATGTTTTAAAAATTGGACACCATGGAAGTAGAAATGCCACGAGCGAAAATTTTTTGGAAACAGTTAATCCAAAATTCGCCGTGATTTCTGTTGGCGAAAATAATTCTTTTGGCCATCCTAACCCCACAATCATCAATCGTTTGGAAAGGGTTGGCGTGGAGATTTTTAGAACTGATGAAGAGGGGGATATAAAAATTACGAGTGATGGGGAAAAGATAGGCTTCAAAAGATAATTTTGACATTTTTATCGCTTTTGTTTATGATACTTTAATTGTTTAAAATTTTTAAAAAATATGGACCATCCTAAAAAAGAAAGAACCTTAGTAATTATCAAACCAGACGGAGTGCAGAGGACCCTGATTGGGGAGATTATTCACCGGTATGAGCGGACTGGCTTGAAGCTTACAGCTTTAAAAATGGTTATGCCTAACGAGGAAACCGTAGAAAAGCATTATACTGTTGATCCGGGCTGGATTAGAAAAGTCGGAGAAAAATCAATCATTTCTTATCAAAATAAAGGGCTTGAAGCGCCATTCAAAGATCCAGAAGAATGCGGACGGGCGGTTTTGGGTCGGCTTAAAAAATATTTGACAACAGGTCCGGTAATTGCCATGATTTGGCAAGGAAATAAGGCAGTCGGAATCGTGAGAAAGTTAACCGGCGGAACAGAACCTTTGACTTCTGATGTTGGGACAATCCGTGGCGACCTCACGATTGATTCTTATGACATGAGTGATTTGGACGATCGGGCAATTAGAAATTTGATTCATGCCTCGGGCAGCACGGAAGAGGCAGAAAAAGAAATTGAAATTTGGTTTAAGAAAGAAGAAATTTTAAATTATAACCTTGTCCTGGAAAAAATGTTGTACGACGTTAATATTGATGGGATAATGGAATAAGTTTGACAAATAATTTTAATGCAGTAGAATCCAATATATGAAAGCAGTTTTAAAAAAATATTTTAGTTTTTATTTTTTTGTTCCGAATTGTCGGAAACGTTTTTCTGTTTAAATAAATAGATTAAGCAGTTAAACCGCTCCGACAAAAATCGGAGCGGTTTTGATTTCGTTTGGCGACTAAGGAAAAATCTCTTTCCGAATCTTTCCTTAGTCGCCAAACACTCAACCCTGAAAGGAGGATGGGAGTGGGCGGAGAAAAGGAGCCAGAAAGGACGGATCAGGGTGATGAGATCATGACCTTGATTCCCGAGGGCCGAGAGATGACCGTGGAGGAGCAAAGGCAATTTCTCGGAAATCTCTTCGCCGGATTAATCAGGGAAAACACACCCC
>JBMORR010000028.1:0-2518 GCA_049322595.1 Patescibacteria group bacterium
CTGCCGACCTACGTCCAAGACTCGCCGCACCGCGGAAAGAAACCATTATTTTAATTTTTCGAACAGCAACTCCCCGATCCGCCAAACATCACCCGCGCCCATAGTAATGACCACGTCTCCGCTTTTTACTTCTTCAGCCAAGAAATCTGCCGTCTCGGGAATAGTCGGAATATAGAGAGCGTCACTGCCCTCTTTTTTTATTGCTTCTACGAGATCTTCTGAACTCACTCCACCTACCTGCTCTCTCGCCGAACCATAAATATTAATCACAACTGTTTTATCAGCCGCGCCGAAGGATTTGGCAAAATCGGCAAGCAGCGCTTTTGTCCTTGTAAAAGTATGCGGATGAAAAATACACCAAATTTTTCTGTCAGGATATTTTTTACGCGCTGCCTCAAGCGTTACTCTAATTTCCGTTGGATGATGGCCGTAATCGTCAACAATTGTCACGCCATTTATTTCACCCTTTATTTCAAATCTCCGCACTGTGCCAAAAAATTTAGCAATCGCTTCGCGGATTTTATCAATTTCATATCCCAACTCATTACACACGGCAATTACTGCCAAGGCATTAGCGACATTATGTTTGCCAAACAGCTGAATTTTAAACTTTCCGCGTGACTCCACTTCAAACTCCATACCGCTATCCTTTTGTCCAATATTTTTTGCGCGCCAATCTCCGATCGTTAACCCATAAGAAACAATTTTACACGATGCCGATGCCGTAATTTCTTGGATATTTTTATCGTCGGCGCACGCGACCAGAAATCCGTCGGCGGGGATTTTCGCAACAAATTTTCGGAAAGCATCAATGTATTCTTCCGGCGTTTTGAAAAAATCTGGATGATCGTATTCCGCGCTCGTCAAAATAACTGCCCTTGGATCAAAATGCAAAAACTTATTTTGATATTCGTCGGCTTCGATTACAACGTGCTCGCCGTTGCCAGCCCGAGCATTTCCTCCAAGTTGCGGCACGGCCGAACCAACAATTACTGTTGGATCGCTTCCCAGCTCTTGCAAAACAAATCCCAGCATCGCTGTTGTTGTCGTTTTTCCATGCGTCCCGCAAACCGCAATTCCAAATCCTTCTTTTAAAATTTCTCCAAGCGCTTCAGAATAACTTAAAATTTCGACGCCACTTTTCCGTGCCGCGGCTAACTCTGGATTTTCTTCGGTATAAGCCGTGGAATAAATTACCAAATCCGGATTTTCCGCTGCCAGATTTTCCTCATCAAAAACTTCATAAAATTTTATTCCCGTTTTCACCAAAACTTCATCGGTAAAAAATTTCTCATGCGTGTCTGAGCCAACGACGTCAACACCGCGCAATTTCAAAACTTGGGCAATGGCCGTCATGCCGACACCCTTAATTCCGATAAAATAAATTTTCTTCGCATTTTTTAAATCCATATTTGAGATTTTACTTTATCACTTTTTGGCAATTGTGACAATATTCCACCCATTCCAAGAATGCGCCTTCTTCCCCTTTCTTATGTAAAAATTTTCTAAAACTTCAAATCCGGTTTTTTTGACGAGACGCTTTAATTCCCGTAAAGTAAAAGCGTGAACATATCGCTCTGCGATAATCTCGCCGCCCTCATTACTTTTCCAAGGAATCATCGCATCTCCAAAATCTAATTCACTTCGGCCAAATAATTTTAAAATTATATTCTTTGCCAAAAACATGAGATATTTTTTTCTGAAAAGCGCCCAATTAGTCATAATCAAAAATCCGTTTGGTTTTAAAATTTCCAAAACATTTTTCAAAACCTTTTTTCGTAAAGCTTCGGACGGAATATGATGCAAAGTGGCAATCAAAAAAACTACGTCATATTTTTCGCCCTTCCACCAATCCAAATTTGTCACATCGCCCAATAAAAATCTTCGATTATCGCTTTCCCCCCACCGCCCTCTCGCAAAGCTCAAAAGCTCCAGAGAATTATCAACCCCAGTATAATCAATTGACTTTTCTTTTAGGGCGTCATACAATCTTCCGTTGCCACACCCGAGGTCTAACACCCGATCTCCCGACCCGATACTCTCGGCAAAATCCCTCATTTCATTCCAAAATCTTTGCCGCGTTTCCGAAAAATGCGGAGCGATAACCGAGTAGTTATTCTTAACTTTATTTAATATTTTTTTTACAACTTCTTCTTTCATTTTTATAATGTCATTACGAGGAGCGAACGAAGCGAGCGATGTGGCAATCCCATGGTTACGAGATTGCTTCGCGACGACTCGCAATGACAACTTAGATGGACACACTTCTACAAATCACAAGACAACTAATAAAAAACAAACCCGAAACCCGTAAAAAACTTGCTGACCTAAAACGGCAAGCCGCGGGTAAATTTAAATTGCCTCCACCGCTCTCTGCTGATATTTTTAAAATTTATAAAAAACTTTTACAAGAGAAAAAAATCAAACGCGACGAGCATCTTGAACTTCTCCTCAAAAAACGCGAAGTGCGGACAATCTCGGGCGTCGCTCCCGTTGCTGTTTTAACGAAACCATATCC
>JBMORR010000029.1:0-2402 GCA_049322595.1 Patescibacteria group bacterium
CTTTCGGTTACGGATCCCATCAGACAACTAATTTTAAAAAATGCTCCGGCCATGGAGATAAAAAAACAGGCTATAAAAGAAAAAATGGAAACCATGTTTCAGGATGGATTAGAAAAAGTCGAGCGGGGCATTACCACAATAGAAGAGATTCTTAGAGTGGTAAGCGAATAAAATATGCGTTATTTTTTTGAATCTATAAATGAACAGGGCAAAACAATAACTGGAGAGTATGAAGCCGACTCAGAAATTAAAGTGATTGAATACCTCCAAAAACGCCGGCTTAAACCTTTGCTCGTTAAGCCCAAAAAAGCCGCGCCCGTTTTTACTCATCATCTGAGTTTTTTTGAAAAGATAACTACAGTGGATAGAATTACTTTGGTTAGAAATCTGGCTGCAACAAACAGGGCAGGTTTAAGCATTTTGGATTCGCTTGAAATTTTAGCGCAAGACGCCTCTAAGCCATTATTGAAAAAAATTCTCTTACAAATAAAAAGTAATGTGGAGGGAGGGCAGCCCTTATGGCAATCTTTTCAAAATTATCAACAGCATTTCCCACCGTTTTTTGTGGGCATGGTTAGGGCCGCGGAAACCTCGGGTAAACTTGATGTCACGCTTCAAGAGTTAACACAATATCTAACCAGGGAATATAACCTTCTTAAAAAAATAAAAAGCGCCCTGACATATCCTTTGATTTTACTTATGGCCTCCTTTGGGGTAGTGGTTTTTCTTTTAGGGTTTGTCTTGCCGCGCGTGGAAAAAACATTTGAACGGAGCCAGATTGTTTTGCCATTAGCGACAAGAATTCTGCTCCAAATTAGCCACGCCATAAAATACAGCATTTTATTGGATGTGTTTATTTTAGCGGGAATAGTGGCCGTCGTTTTCTTTTTATATCGGAGCACGGCGGGTAAAAAATTTTTTACAAAAATATTATTTCGCATTCCCTTAGTCCGTGAAGTTATGAAAAAAGTTGCCTTGGTAAGATTTTCTCGTACTTTGGGGAGCCTTCTTTCAAGCGGAACTCCAATTACTGAGGCTCTGGAATTATCTGCTAATTCCGTAGGCAACGAATTCTACAAGCAAGCAATTATAAAAGCAAATAAAGACATCGCGCGCGGCCTGGCTTTGTCGAAATCTTTAGCCACAGAAAGCAAATTATTTCCACATTTTTTAGTAAGCCTTGTAACTGTCGGGGAAAGGACCGGAACCCTTACGCACGTCCTTAAAACTTTTGCTGATTTTTATGATGAAGAGGTTGATTATACGCTAAAAAGTGTGGCTACGTTTCTCGAGCCAATTATGCTTTTGTTGATGGGCGTGATTATAGGATTGATTGCCCTTTCTATTTTGTTGCCAATTTATCAAATTGTTGGAAAGTATGTATAAAAATAAAGCGCGCGGATCAGGATTTACTCTTTTGGAAGTATTGTTGGTAATCGCTCTTTTAGGTATTTTAGCTGGTTTTAGCGCGAGTAGTTTTCGTAATTATGGTAAAAGCGTAGAAATTGATCTCGCCGGAAAAAATATTATTCATGACCTGCGCCAGATGCGCGCTCGGGCCGCTGCCGGAGAGAATAGAAGAAATTGGGGGGCACATTTTGTTAACGGGACTCGGGACTATTACGAATTATTCTCTACGCCAACTGATTACGCCGACGCGGCTAAGATTATAATAAATACTATTTATTTACCCAGCACCATAGAGTTTTCCACACCGTCAGAGGGCTCCGGTTTAGATATAATTTTTAGTAGCATTTCGGCAGCGACTTCTGCTAATTTTATAATTATAAACTCGGAAGATATTGAAAAAACTATCAATATTACAACCTTGGGTACAGTATATTAATTTCCATGAATAATTCTGGTCAAATACTTCTTGAAGCATTAATTGCTATAGCCATTGCCGCTGTTATTATGACTGTTGGCTCTCAACTGATTTACGTTAGCTTGCTTGGCAATAAGCTCGTAGGGGATAGCGACGTGGCTTCGGGTTTGGTTGAAGAAACATTCGAGGCCGTGCGGGGAGCTGGAACGGAAAATTGGAGAAACATTTATTCTTTGGATCATGGCAGTAGCAACTATCACCCCGAGCAATCTTCTGGAAAATGGATTTTAGTTTCGGGAACAGAAGATATTGAATTAAATTCAGTTGTATATACGCGATCATTTACGGTACAGAATGTTTGCCGAGATAATCTTACGCGTGCTGTGAGCGGGATAACTGACAGTGAAGGAACTACTACAACCTGTAATGATATTTTAGGTAGTCGCCACGATCTATCAACGCAAAAAATCAACGTCACGGTCAGTTGGTCGGATGCGGATTCTCTAAGCAGTAGCGAATATATTACTCGTTGGCGAAATAAAATTTGTCCACAAACTAATTGGAATTCCCCCGGAAG
>JBMORR010000030.1:0-2362 GCA_049322595.1 Patescibacteria group bacterium
CAAGTTCGCTCCGCAAATTTTTATCCGTCAAAATCTTTTCTAAAGCTTTAAATATTTCATCTATATTTTCCGGATCAACAAGAAGAGTGGCTTGGCCGGCTATTTCTGGAAGAGAAGATTTATTTGAAGTTATTGTGGGGACTCCAAGTGATAACGCTTCAAGTATTGGTAAACCGAATCCCTCATAAAGAGATGGAAAAACAAAGCAGGCGGACCCCTTCATCAAAGTAAATTTTTCACGACCGGGGATATAACCAATATATTTTATCTCTCCGTCTCCACCTAGTTTTTTTTGACCTTCTTCGATCTCTTTAAAAATATTTTCGTATTTCCAACCCTTTGCCCCCGCCAAAATAAGCTGATATTTTTCTTTTAGGTTTTTGCTTTGGGAAACCAATTTAGAAAATGATTTTATTAGAGTAGGTATATTTTTTCTTGGCTCAATTGTTCCCAAAAATAAAATGTAATTATCTTTAAGGCCATATTTTATTTTTAAATTTTCAAAACATATTTCCGACTCTAGGCCGCAGACAGAATCTTCCCTTGAGGGTATATTCCTAAATTCCACTCCCTCGTAAATAACCTCTACTTTTTCCGGGTTTATTTTAAAAATTTCAATAATATCCTTTTTTGTATTTTTCGAAACAGCGATAATTTTTTTCGCTTTTTTTAAACTCTTTGGGACTAAAGTCTTGGTGGAAAAACTTTGCCCGACTAAAAATTTTTCTGCAAACCATTCCGGATTCTTGTATATTGCAAGATCGTGCACTGTTATAACTGATTTTCCATTATAGCTCATGGGCAAAGTATAGGCTGGGGAATGAAAAACGTCTAATTTTTCTCTTTCAATAGCGCCAGCAGTCAAAAGGTGGGAAAAAACAAAAGGCAAATAATGTTTATATTGATGAAAGGGAAAAAATTTTATTTTTACATTGGAAGCCCCCTTGGTCATTTCCTCGGCGGCATCTTTGGAAAGAAGATTGTCAAAAAAAAGAACGTATTCGTTCTTTTTATCTATTTTTAGCAAATTGTTTACCAAAAAAAATGTGTAGTGACCAATCCCGGCCGCCTCCCCATAGCCTGGATTCAAAATTGTCCTGCAGTCAATGCCGATACGCATAATATCTTTGCGTAATTTTACCACTGATAATTAAGAAATGCCCAATCAACTAATCCTTTTATTTCTTTAAATCTATCTTCCGCCGTGGCGCTGCCCAAAACTACTGCTACTATTTTGTGACCGCCTTGCATAACCTCTACTGCCAAATTATATCCGGATTCCTCAATATATCCGGTTTTTCCCCCGATAAAAGTATACGGCTCATCATTCAAAAAACTCCAAAGCAGCTCGTCAGTGCTTTTAACATAATATTTTTTTTCACTTTTAATTGGGCTAAAAACATATCTCTTTTGTAACGTTGCCGATCTTATCTCTTCTTTTCCCATGGCCGCGGCAACGAGCTTTGCGACATCGCGAGCAGTCCCCTGATTTTCCGGCAAAAGGCCTGTTGGGTCGGCAAAGACAGTATCCTTCATGCCGAGCATCTCTGCCTTTTTATTCATTTCCGCGACAAAATCTTTTTGTTCCAAGCCGGTAGAACGCGCCAAGGCGATTGCCGCATTATTAACTGATCCGACCAAAGCCATATTGAATAAATCTTTGACGGTTACTTCTTCCGGGGAGCGGGCATAAACAATCCCCCCCTCCCGATCGTCTGCTCGCGTCAGACGTACCACTTTATTCCAATCTAATTCATGATCTAAAAAAACTAAAGCCGTCATGAGTTTAGTTAGGCTGGCAAGCGGCGTTTTTTCCTGAGGATTTTTGGCAAATAAAACCGTACCTGTTCCTTCGTCAAAGACCACCGACGCTTTTGCTGTTGTTAAAATTCCTATGCTTCGGCTATCTTCTCTTTTTTGCGGGGCGCGCGGCTCTGATCTTGGCAGGTTAAAAGATTGACTATCGCCCTCACTTTGCGCAGAAAATGATTCTTCTAAAAAATTTTCTTTTATAGAATTATAAATGCCCGCCCCGGTACTTTCTGGCGAATGAGCGGCAAAAGGAATAAAAAGTAAAATTATGCCTAGGAGGACAGAAAACATCATATTGTAACTTTATCTTGGGAGATTGTTGTGTCGCTTGATAAATTTAAAATTTTATCTAAAATCTCGCTTCTTGATAATTTATCATAATCTGGCAGATCGCTTTGTTTATTAACCCCGATATAACGCATAAAATCAAAGGTGATATTAAAAAGTGGTTCCCCGCCCCTATCGGAATTTTTTGATTCTACTAATCCTTTAATCATGAGATTTCTTAAAATTAAACTACAATTCACTCCGCGGATTTGTTCTAAATCTG
>JBMORR010000031.1:0-2356 GCA_049322595.1 Patescibacteria group bacterium
CGACCCCAGCTGCTCCCGTTTCTCCGGTAACAAGCGACGACCATGTTAAGGGTTCTGCAAACGCAAAAGTAACTTTAATTGAATATTCCGATTTTGAATGTCCTTATTGTTTTAACCATAAGGAAACAATTGATAAAATTATACAAAATTACGGTGATAAGGTGAGAGTTGTTTTTCGCCATTACCCACTTTCATTTCACGCGAATGCAAAGAAAGCTGCTGAGGCATCCGAATGCGCCGCCGAGCAGGGAAAATTTTGGGAAATGCATGATAAAATTTTCGCCGCTAACGAAGCTGGAACAATGGGCGTAGATAAATGGAAAGAAGAGGCAAAAAATCTCGGATTGAATACAAAGAAGTTTAACGATTGTCTTGATTCAGGAAAATATGCTAGTGAGATTGTTGCCGAAGAGGAGGCCGGTCTAGCTTCCGGTGTTGAGGGTACGCCCGCGACTTTCGTAAATGGGGAATTGGTGAGCGGGGCAGTTCCATACGAGCAATTTAAGCAAATTGTTGAAAGTTATTTATAATAAAAATAGAGACAAAGCTACCCCACGCCAGGATTTAGGCGTGGGGTTTGATTTTTATTGAAATATAGATTAAAATTGTAAAATGTGGAGAGGTCGCATAGTGGCCTAGTGCACACGCTTGGAAAGCGTGCATACCGCAAGGTATCGAGGGTTCGAATCCCTCCCTCTCCGCCAATTTTCACTTTTTGTGATAAATTAAGAAAAAGAGGAGTTGGAGAGAAATCTTACCTTGCGAGTCCGTTGTGGTCGATTTCGCGCCGAGGAGCTTTTAAATCCCTCCTTATCAGGAAATTATGATAAACCCAGAAGTAAATGAATATTTTAAAAAACAACCGGAAGATCGCCGCAAAATATTAAAGCAGTTGCGCTCTTTGATTTTGGAAACACTACCGGGTGCAGAAGAAAGCTTTTTATATGGAGTGCCGGTCTATGATAGGGGAAGAATCTATTTGGTAAATTTAAAAAATCAGATTAATTTGGGATTTTCTATTATTGGATTAAGTAAGCAAGCGGTAGATTTATTTGAAGGTAGTGGAAAGACCGCCAGACACATAAAAATTTTTTCTCCGCTCAAAAAAAATCAAAAAGAAGATATCAAAAAAATTATAAGGTTGGTTAGTAAAAAAGCCGGGATTCCCAAGTAATAAAATTTTGCTAAATATTAAATAAAAATTATGGAAGATGATAAAAAGGAAAAGAGTGATTGTTTTAAAAAACGTAATCCTTGCGGCTCATTCGGGGGATTTTATTTTTTAGCAATAATTGGTACAGCTGTTTATTTTGTTGGGCAAGCACATGGTTTTTGGTCAGTGGTGTTGGCAATATTAAAGGCGATTGTTTGGCCGGTATTTTTAGTATATAAGGTATTTACGGTACTTGGAGTTTAGGCAGATTTTTTATAATATTTTTGATGTAGAATTAAATAATTTAAAAAATCTTTTTTAGGAAAAGCGTATGTTTAATTTACCTGAAGCAATTTTAATTTTTTTTGCAACCGCGGCCTCTGACATTCTTTGGGTTTTTTATATCCGCCGGACAAGTAAGGGTAAGGCAATCTCTGCCGCAGCCTTTTCTTCGCTCATAGTTTTGTTGGGCGGGCTTGTTGTCTTGGCTTATGTTGATAATCGGTGGTATCTGATCCCGGCAGCCCTTGGGGCTTTCGTGGGAACAATTATAAGCATTAAGCTTGATATAAAATTTGATATAAGAAGTAAAAAACATAATTAATTTTATATGACCGAAGAATTTAAAGTTTCAGGCGAAGAAATCTTGAAAAAAATTAAGGAGATAATAAAAGAGGGAAACGCCCGAAGGGTTATTATTAAAAATGAGAAGGACGAAGTAATAATGGAAATTCCTCTTGCCTTTGCGGTAGTTGGGACGGTTCTTCTTCCGGTATTGGCCGCAGTTGGCGCTGTCGCCGGAGTGCTTACAAAATGCACCTTAATAGTTGAAAAGAAATAATTTTTTGAAAAATTTATCCACAAGAACCGCGTTGACATTATGCGGTTTTTGTTATACTATGAAAAATATGATAATTCATACTTTTCAAATTTATTTATAAAATTATATGTCTCATTTTTCGCCAAACGATTTTAAATTTTATGGAATGACGACAGTCGGGGAGCGCGGACAGATTGTTATTCCGAAAGAAGTCCGGTCTGTGATGAAAACTCATTCAGGGGAGAAATTTTTCGTTTTTGCCCACGACGACGAAATCATCGCTATGATTAAGCCAGAAAAGTTCAATTCCTTAATAAAAGAGATGACGGGTGTTTTGAAAGGGATTAAAAAATATAAAAAGACGTGAAGTAATATTAGTGGTA
>JBMORR010000032.1:0-2355 GCA_049322595.1 Patescibacteria group bacterium
TAAGTGAAGTTCTTTAAATACTCTTTCAATTTCAACTGCATATTCATTTTGTCTTTGCAAAAATCTTAACTCTTTTGAAACTTGATCAACCGCTATGTTCTCTGGTTCACTCGTTTCCTTTCGAAAAGCTCTCATCAATAAACCTATTTTTAATTTAGTAATGCCATCCATAAAATATTTAAAGTGGGGCTTGGATTCGAAGGCTCCTCGGTGCCGGAACGGCCGCAGCGACCGGTTCGGGGGCTCGGCCAAATCTTCGCTCACGAGTACAGAAGTAAGTTCAGGTTTAAAAACCCGAACTTACTTCTGGCTCCGGGACTTGGATTCGAACCAAGATAGCCACCTCCAAAGGGTGGTGTCCTGCCATTAGACGATCCCGGAATAATTTTTCCCTTACATCCCAAAAAACGCACCAGCCTCTGGCCGGGGCAATCCCGGAATGTAAACAAAAATACAGACTTTTCGGCTCGTCTGTATTTTATCTTTTTTCTTTTAAACTTTCAAGTACCGCCCGACAGCCAGGGTGCTTGTAACCATATTCAAAAGAACTACCCCGACAAACTGCCAACCGAAAATCTGTATAAAATTATCCGTAAAATATCCTAACAAATTAAATTCTGATCCCCCAAAAAATCCCGCAAGGTACGGTTCGGCAAAACCAATGGCCGGATATGTAATCAAAACTGTAAAGAGTACGGCAAAAATTCCGTAGAAAATACCGCTCGCGACGTAAGGCCCCCGAACAAACCAATTCGCCGCGCCGACAAGCTTCATTACCCCAATTTCTTCGCGATGAGTATAAATTGTCATTCTGACCGTATTAAACCCAATCAAAACTGCGACTACCGCGAAAAGTCCGGCAAGGCCCGCGCCCGTTGTTTTTGCTTTATCCGAAATGGAATCAATTTTTTTAATAACTACTTCGTGGTCTTCAAAATTTTTTTCTTGAATGATATTCGCGTATTGGGCGTCGTCAAAAGCCGCTAAAATTTCCGGATAATCAGCCGTATCGTGCGCCCGGATCACGAGTGTCGCTCCCAAAGGATTTTCTCCGACCTCCTCGAGCGATTCTTTGATAATTTCATCGTTGGCGTGTTTTTTCTCAAATTCCCGAAGCGCTTCTTCGGGAGAAATATATGACACATCTTTAACTTCTTGCAAACTTAAAAGATACGATTTTATATTTCCGATCTCGCTTTCCGCCACGCCCGGCTTGAAATAAATACTGACGTCAATTTTATTTTCCACTTCCGCCACCGCGGTTTCCGTCAAAAAGTTTAAAGTGATTAAAAAATTTATTGAAACCAATGTCAAAACCAAAACCACCACTGTGGCCGTGGAAAGCCAAAAATTCCTCCAAAAATCTTGCGAAGAAAATTTTAAAATGCGCAATAGGGCTGAAAACATAATTTACAAAACATATTTTCCCACTTCCTGATCGCTGATAACTGTCCCCTGCTCGAGCGTAACGACTCTTCGCCGCAAGGAATTTACCAGCTCCCGGTTGTGGGAAACTAAAATAACTGTCGTGCCAAATTCATTAATCTTTAAAAGCAGATCGGCAATCTCTCTTGTGTTTATGGAATCCAAATTGCCCGTTGGCTCATCAGCCACCAAAATTTTCGGCCGATGAATCAGGGCGCGGGCAATCGCCACTCTTTGCTGCTCTCCGCCGGAAACCTGTTTTGGATAGCGGTCTGATTTTTCTTCCAAACCAACGATCCGCAAAACCTGCGGTACGATCGTTTTTATTCTATGAGATGGCGTACCACAAACTTCAAGGGCGAAGGCAACATTTTCAAAAATAGTTTTTTTTGGTAAAAGTTTAAAATCCTGAAAAATAACTCCGATCTGTCTCCGAAGCGTCGGGACCTCCGAACGACGAATTCTTGTAATGTCCCAATCAGAAAGAGTAATTTTCCCACGCGTCGGACGCTCTTCCGCGGTTAAAAGTTTTATGAGCGTTGTCTTGCCTGTTCCCGATTGACCAACAATAGAAACAAACTCTCCGGCGTCAATTTTTAAATTTACGCCCTGCAAGGCAACAATATTTGGCGGATAAATTTTTTCTATTCCCTTAAACTCAATCATATTATTCAATTATATGTGATTCTTTGGAAAATGCCAACCCCAAACTTGATTTTTCTCCTAAAACATCATAAACTTAGATTATTATTTACAAACAAGCGCGGGATTAGTATAGTGGCAGTATGCGACCTTCCCAAGGTTGAGGCGCCGGTTCGATTCCGGTATCCCGCTTTGCCGACGTAGCTCAGCTAGCAGAGCAATGCTTTCGTAAAGCAGAGGTCGTGGGTGCAAATCCCACCGTCGGCTTTTTAAAAAGATCTTTTATTT
>JBMORR010000033.1:0-1086 GCA_049322595.1 Patescibacteria group bacterium
AATAAGTTCCGCACGATTTTTTTCCGCCGCGCGCATAATTGCCAAAGTAGTTTCCAAATTTTGAACGTTAAACGCTCCAAGAGCGTAATTTCCGCGGCTCGCGTTTTTTAATAAATTTTTGATGTGGACAAGTGGCATAAAAATTATGCTATCGCTTTTATCATTTTAACAAATTCTTCGGCTTTGAGCGATGCGCCGCCAACTAAAACTCCCCCGATAGTTTCCCTATCAACAAAATCTTTAATATTCTTACTGTCAACACTGCCGCCATAAATAATTTGAAAATGCTTTTCTACGATATCTAATGAAAAAATCTCAAGTAAAGATTCTCTAATCATCTTATGAGAATGTTCCGCATCTTCCGGATCAACTGCTTGGCCCGTACCAATTACCCAAACCGGCTCATATGCGATGATAACTTTTTTATTCCCAAAAATTTCCGTGCCATCCATCGCCGCCGCAGTCTGCCGGGCGACAACCACGTCGCGAATCCCCTTTTGTCTTTCTTCAAATGTTTCCCCAACGCAAATAATCGGCGTTAAATTATTTTCTAATAAAACTTTTACTTTTTTATTCACCATTTCATCCGTCTCTCCAAGATTTTTCCGGCGCTCCGAATGACCAACAATAACATATTCGCAGTCGGCCTCTTTTAACATTTTCACGGAAACCTCTCCCGTAAAGGCGCCTCTCTCCTCCCAAAAAACATCCTGCGCGCCAATTTTTAAATTCGCTGGATTTTCTTTTTTTAGCATTAAAGAAAGGTTGTCTAGGGCGGGAAAAGCTGGGCACAAAACTATTTCCAACTCTTCGTTCACGAGACTCCTTAATCCCTGACTTAATTCTTTTGTGAGCTTTTCTGTTTCAACTACAGCCAAATTCATCTTCCAATTGGCTACAAAAATCTTTTTCATATTTTATTTTTATAATTTCAAAAATTTCGCAAATGGCGTTTCATCTTTAAACGGTCCGATCATGGCAACCGTCATATTTTTCTTCTGCATTACTTCTTTGGCAATTTTTTTAATATCATTCGTCGTCACGGCAAAAACTTTTTTCAATTTTTCTTCCGGCGTTAAAATTTCT
>JBMORR010000033.1:1096-2352 GCA_049322595.1 Patescibacteria group bacterium
CTCCGATCAAAAGATCTTGCTTTGCGTACCAGTCCGCTACCTGGCTAGAATCTTCGAGAGCCAAAACCAATCTTCCCTTAATACACTCTTTCGCCCGCTCTAACTCTTCCTCGGTCACGCCCTTTCGGGAAACTTTATCAAGTTCTTCAAAAATAGCGCCGATAGCCGAGGTAATTCTTGTCTTATCAAGCCCCGATTGGATAACCAAACCCCCCGTATCTTCATAAACATTGACAAATGATTTTATAAAATAACAAAGACCACGTTTCTCGCGAATAGAGATAAAAAGTCGCGAGCTCATATATCCACCCAAAATTATGCTTAAAAGTTGCAACGCATAAAGTTCCGGATCAAGATAAGAAAAACCGGGAAAACCGACAGCGAGCTGGACCTGTTCGGTTTCCTTAAACTGGACTTTTAATTTTGGCCCTGCTTCCTCTTTTTTAAAATCAAACTTTTTAAAAGATGGCTTTACTTTTACTCCCGCGCCGCCAAAATATTTTTCGGCGAGCGCGACTGCCTTATCGTCAAATTTTCCCGCTAAAGCCAAAACAGTATTGTTTGGCTGGTAAAATTTATCGCGGTATTCCAGCATCATCGATCTCTTAAAACTTTTCACTGTCGCCACGTCTCCGCTAATTTTCCTACCGAGCGGATGATCGCCAAACATTGTTTGTTCCAAAAGATCTTCAATAAACATTATTGGGTTGTCTTCATACATCTTGATCTCTTCGGAAATCACGCCCGATTCACGCTTGATTTCTTTTTCATCAAACTTTGAATTGCAAAGCATATCCGAAAGCATATCCAACGCCAGCTCAATTTTATCTTGCTCAATTTTTATGTAATATCCGGTATGGTCGCGCGAAGTGAAAGCGTTGTATTCCGCACCCACGCTATCCAGGTCACGAGAAATATCAATCGTCTCCGGGCGGCGCTTTGTCCCTTTAAACATCATATGTTCGATAAAATGGGAAACACCGTTTTGTTCCTTTGTTTCATGGCGCGAACCGACCTTACATAAAACCAAAACTGTTGCCGCCTCTGTTCCATTTATCGGTGCAGTAATCAAACGCAACCCGTTTTTTAATACTTTTTTTTGAAACATAAAAATATAAAACTACTACGAATTACCAGTTTCCTTATCAAAATTTATTCGACAACGAACGCCACTTTTAAATTCACCTTGTACTCCATAACTTTTCCTTTTTCCACTGCCGCACTTTGCCCGACAACATCAATGCCCGTCACGTTTC
>JBMORR010000034.1:0-2328 GCA_049322595.1 Patescibacteria group bacterium
TCGTCGGTAGACTCAAGGACTCCGAAGGGCCAGACAAGCCCAAGAAGAGACGCATCAACATTTTTGTCCGAGATTTTTCCTTTATTGCGATAAAAATATTTATCGGTTTCGTTGTAGGCATCGTTTATTTTTTCGATCATTTGTAGTGCTTCTTCTTTCCAGAGAGGATTGGGGATCATTTCGTGGGCTAAAAGCAAACCGCGCGCGCAAGCAGCCAAAGAATAAGTAAAATTATTTTCTATTGTAGTTGATGTTTGACGATGGGACTCTTCCCAAAGATCAACAGTATGTGGTCGGAAATAAGTTTTGTTCCAGTTTGTAGTTAGGCCATCGGCTAAACGTTCAATTAAACCTTTGTGTTTTTGCGCTTTTTTAAAATCTTTTTTAAAGTGTTCGTGGATTGCCCAAAGAACAGAACCGGCTTGGTCAATTTGGAGAATACGTCCCATGCTCCCGAATTGGCCGTTCGTGGAATAATTAGCGTAAAGCAACTTATCTTTTTTAAAATCCTTTGGTCGGTTATAAAGCCAGTCAAAAAACGGTTCTTGGATGGGAATTTCTAAAATATCTGCCGCCACGCAAATAAAACTCGCGTCGCGCGGCCAGACCCAACGATAATTTGCCGCCTCGCGCGGATAATATGTTTGGTCGGTATTTGTCGCAACAATCGCGCCGTTTTCAAGCGCCGAATCGCGGATAACTTCCCGCGAGGTTTCAATTAATTTTTGAATTTGTTTTTCGGAAATTTTATTTGGCATAATTATTTTATAATAAAGTTATTTGAACCGGCGATAGCAAGAGCGAGGGCGTCGGCAGCGTCGTCGGGCTTGGGAATTTCTTTAAGCCCTAAAAGAATTTTTATCATTTTTTGTATTTGTCCCTTTTCCGCTTTTCCGTAACCGGTGATAAATTGTTTAACTTGGAGCGGGGTAAATTCACGGATTTCAAGATTTTTTTCCGCGGCAGTTAAAATCACCACGCCTCTTGCCTGGCCGACATCAATCGCGGTTTTTGTGTTTTTGCAGAAAAATATTTTTTCCACAGCACAAACATCCGGCCGGTATTTTTTTATGAGAAGGCCCATGCCATCACGGATTTCTTTTAATCTTTTTTCAAAGGGTAAGCCAGCCGGAGTCGAGAGGCAGCCGTAATCCAAAACGCAGAGATTTTTGTTTTTTTCTTCAATTATTCCAAAGCCGGTTCTCGCAAATCCGGGGTCAATTCCCAAAATTATCATAACATTTTTAAGAGATTATTTTAAATTATCCAGCGGGCTTTTTATATTTCTTATTGCCGGGTTGGTGACATGAGTGTAAATTTGGGTGGTGCGGATATTTTGGTGGCCCAAAAGCTCCTGAACATAGCGAACATCAACGCCATTTTCCAAGAGGTGAGTGGCAAAACTATGGCGCAGAGAGTGAAAAGTCGCTTCTTTTTGTATATTCGCCGCCCGGCTCGCTCGTTCAAAGACGGCTTGCGCCGTCCGCTCCGTTAACTTTCCTCCTCGTTCACTTATAAAGACAAAATCGGCTGGATCGCGCAGAGCAATAAGCGCGGCAATGTCCGCTTTTAATTTTTCCGGAAAAACGGTCAGGCGGTCTTTTTTGCCCTTGGCTTGTTTTATGTGGATAGTCAGTTCTTCCAAATCAATATCTCTGATGCGCAAATTTATTACTTCGCTAACCCGTAGGCCGGCGCCATAAGCCAAGGCAAGCATTAAATGATGTTTCGGGTTTTTTACCGATTCAACTATTTGGTTGACTTCATTTCGCGAAAGGACAATCGGCAATCTGTCGCCGCGTTTGGCAAATTTTAGATCAATCTTCTGTGGATTTTTCAAGGCATCGCGGTAAAAAAATTTTATGGCATTCAAATAAAGGTTTATGGTTTGCGGAGCGTAACCATTGCTCTGCTTTTTAAGCAAAAAATTTTTTATTGATTCTAAATCAATTTTCTCGGGATTAATGCCTGCCACGACAAGGTAATCAGCCAAACAACCGAGGTAGCTTTTGATTGTTTTGTGGCTGTAATTTCTGAGCCGCATTTCTCGTTCGGTTTTTTCTAAATATTGCCGCATATTTTATAGCGTGATATATTGAGATTAAGGTTATTTAATTATAACAGGTACTTCGTATAATAAGCAACAAAAAGTTATTAACAGGCAATCAATACCGCCAGAAACGAGTTATATGAAATATGCTTTTCTTTTTACGGCTAACGCCTAACACTTTTCTATAATGAACAAATTTTATTTTTATTTTTTTTAAGAGGGGGGTATATGGTGTTTTCTTCGCTCCTTTCGTCGCTCAGAAAACGATTTATTTATAA
>JBMORR010000035.1:0-2225 GCA_049322595.1 Patescibacteria group bacterium
CGCTTTTTTTACAAAATTTCTTTCGTCGCTCGCAGTTTTTTCTATTAAAGAAAAAAATTTAAGAAAATCTTTGTCTGGCATCTCCTTGTCATGCACTGCGAGAACCGCCATCAGGGCAAACCCTGCCCGGCGGACAAATTCCTCTTTTCTTCTTGCCCATTCAATCGCCTTCTTTTCTGCCAACCCCGTCTTATCAAAAAGATTCATGCAGCATTGATCGCATAAATCCCATGAATTAAAGGCTGACACCCATTTTTCCATCTGCGTCTCGCTAACTAATTTGGGATCATCTATTAAACATGCCAAAATTCTGGCTTCATGTATTTTTGTTACCCAAAGTTCAGCGGCAAGCTTATGGTCCTTACCCAATTTTTTAGCTAAATCGCGAAGCACTGGCATGCTGGCGCCCAAAGCGTATTCAACTCTAATCCCGAAACGCGCCATGCCCTGCCGATTTTTTTCTTTTGAATATTTTTTGATATGGTTAATAATTTTTTTAACTTTTACGGTCATATTTTATAAATCACATCTTTTCTTTCTACCACAATCTCCCATCCCGCGCGGCGCGCGTAGTCGTATAACTTTTTATTCGGATTAAAGCAGACCGGCCGGCTGACCATCTTTAAAAAACTAATATCGCTTTCTGTGTCCCCGACCCCGACCGAACCGCGCAAAGTCAAATTTTCCTTTTTGATCGCCCGACTCAAAACTTTTGACTTATCAGAAATCAAATCAAGAAAAAGCACCTCTCCACTAAACCTTCCGCGCTTATCTATGTTGTAAATACGTCCATAAACTTTATTAAAACCAAGTTTTTTACAAAACCCTTCCACAATTTCCCGCGGTGAATGCGAAATGGCTAACAAAAAATAGTTTTTCTTTTTTAGGTCACGGACAAGATCACGAGTAAAACGATAAACACGATCATGATGGAAGGCAATAACTTTTCTAGCTACTTTCAAAAATTTATTTTGGCCTACTCCCCTGATGTGCGCGTTGTAAGCCGAAACTACATCATTAATATACTTTTCATAAATATCTTTTCTTTCCAGCCAATTTTTATAAGATTTAGCGTATATTTTTCTAAGTCTCTCCGGGAATAAACCTTCGGCAATCATTGCCCCAACAAGTTCAATCAATAAACTTGAGCGAAAAATTGTTCCATCAATGTCAAATATTGCGACTTTTTTTGTCTTCATACATTTTAATTTTATTTTTCTATTTCTTGTGCCGCTCGTCGATAATTGCAATAATCACAATCCGCCGCCGGCTCGGGGATTTTTTCAGACATTAAACATTTATGCGCTTCAATTAATTTTTCTTCCACCCAATCATCATTTCCTTTGTAAGACAAAATATCAACATCAAATTCTAGTTTTCCGTCGAAAGCTTCTCTGTCCGTTTTTCCATTCACGTAAACAAAATACCCCGTGTCGGAAACCTTAAATCCGTTTCGCCTCAAAAGCCACTGATAAATTTCCATTTGTCTCTTATATCCGGCGCGATAATCTTCTTCAAGGGTAATTTCTTTAGTCGTGCTTGTCGCCTTATAGTCCACGACAATCAACTCTTCATCGCCATTAACCCAAATATCGTCAACTCCTCCCGTCACTAAAAAATTTGTCGGCTCATGCAAATATGTAACTCCCCCTCGAAGTGAGTCGCGCCAAGCATCCATTTTTTCATGGGCAAATGGCACGGCGGAAATTTTATATTTTTTCATCAGAGGATGCGGTTCTCCTTTTGCCCGATGAATATCGAATTCTTTTTTAAGAAGCGCGTCAACCGCGGAATTTAGCGTAAACGGAAATCCAGGCGGACGGTCAACTCCCCTTCGCCGATCCAAATAAAAACACCGCGGGCACTCCACGAATAATTCTAGCCGCGAACGGCTTAATCTAAAGGAATCTTGCGATTTTGGGTCAAAAATATTTCTTGTCCTGGGAGCTTTATTATATTGAGACATAATCCATATATTACTTAAAAAAGATTACTTAAATTTATCATAAAACCAGTTAATAATAAAGGGGCCCTGTAAACAGAAGCTTGAAGATTATTCGCCATAGGCGGACATGCTTGGGGCGCAGAAAACTTCTTGGTTCCGAAACGGCCGCACGGGGATATGATTCTTTTCTAATTCCCAAATAAAAACAAAAAAACTCAACACTAAGTTGAATTTTTTGTTTTGGCTCGGGGACTTGGATTCGAACCAAGATTACCAGGGC
>JBMORR010000036.1:0-2217 GCA_049322595.1 Patescibacteria group bacterium
GGACATCATTCAAATCTTTTGCTGGCGATTTTGCCGCTGGCGCTGGTTTTACTTTTACAACCCTACCGGTAACAGGAGGTTTTCTTGGAAAAATAGAAAACGTTGGCACGGCCGGACAAGTTGTTGGTGGCGTCACTGGCGGCGGGACGACCTCCACTGTTGGAACCGGACTTGAATATGCCGCAAACTCAGTTGCTGTTGTTCGGGCCGGAGCCACGGCGGCGATGCTCCCCATTTCCGCTATTGGCGGCGGGACCTATGTAGCCTTAAAAGAATTTTTTAAAGTTGCTGCCATAGCCGAGCATCCTGAAAATTATTTCGGAACAAAGGGATCCTGCGCTTTAGTAGCTCTAGATTGCAGTAAAATAAAAACCTGCCAAGATTACGAAAACGTAACATTTAAAGGGCAGAAAGATTCTACCTTAAAAAAAATAGTTTTTGAAAGTTACGGTGTTACGGGATTTCTTACGGATACAAAAGATTTGGTAAGGCGCTATTGCATCAGCGACCCCTGCCAACTGCCTTTAACCTGCGCGCCAACAATTCAATCAGAAAATTTTTGGTCTCCCGAAGGCGGGCGCTCTGACAGTATTCCTTCCGACCCGACGTCCGAAATTGATTTAAGCGGAAGAAAGGTTCAATGTGCGCCAACCCAAATGATCTTTTCTTATACAGAACATGATCAATTTTCTGAAACTTCCCCCTATGGTTGGTCTGCGACGGGAAAAGCCTTAATTAGAGAACACGACGTCCCCTCAGAAAAAGTTTATCCGATTGTTTTTTCCTTTGAAGCGGGAGCACAAAAAACCGGGCAACTTTGCCTTGAAGACAGAGATTGCGCCTCGGGTCAATGTCGAGGTTCTGGCGTAACGTACAAAGACGTAAAAGTTCAACTGCCTGAAAACCGTAATCCTTGGAATGTACTTCTGGATAATCCTGTCCGAGATATAACTTTTAAGCGCTGCAACTAAACGTTGTATGAACCAAAAATATAAAAATCCCTTTAACCATCTTCTCGCCCCAGGGCATCGCGGTTGTGCTGGATGCGGAGAGCTTTTAGCCGCGCGGCACGTGATAAACGCCCTGGGAAAAGATACTATTATTGTTTCCGCTACCGGATGTCTTGAAGTTACAACCACCCCCTATCCCGAATCTGCCTGGAAAATTCCCTGGATACATTCCCTTTTTGAAAACGCGCCTTCGGTCGCTTCAGGCATTTTATCAGCGCTCAAAATTAAAGGTGATAATAAAACTGCGGTCGCGGTTTTCGCCGGAGATGGCTCAACATTTGATATTGGATTTGGCGCACTTTCTGGCTTATGGACACGCCACGAAAATATAATTTATGTTTGCTTCGATAACGAAGCATACATGAATACCGGCAACCAATATTCCGGGGCAACGCCATACGGCGCGGCAACCATGACTACCCCGCCCAACACAACAGTCTTTGGTAATGAATTTATAAAAAAAGATCTGCCGGCTATTGCCGCCGCTCATGGCGTTCCCTACATTGCTACTTCTACCATTGGCTTCCCCGAAGACATTACGGCAAAAATAAAAAAAGCGCTAACTTTTGCTGGCCCCAAATATATACAAATTTTGGTTGGCTGCGTTCCGGGCTGGGGATATGAATCAGATCTAACTGTTTCTCTCTGTCGACTGGCCGCCCAATCCGGACACTATCCCATTTTTGAAATGGAGAATGGAAAAATGACCAAGGCAATGAAAATTCCCCAAAATCCTCCTCGAGTAGAAGAATATTTAAAACCTCAAAAAAGATTTTCCCATCTCTTTAAAACTGACGACGGGAAAAAACTAATTGTCTCTCTGCAAAAAATGGCGGAAGAAAATATTAAAAACTACAATCTCAAATAAATCACATCAGAACTAAATAAATCGGGCCCTAGCCCGATTTTAATTTTGATTTTTAGCGCGAGTTTAACCCCAAAAGCTTCGACATTTGACCTTTTTTATTATTTAGTGTATACTAACTTCTAATAAATTGAAATTATATTTTATATATTCTAAAATATGCCAAATAAAATTGTCGTAAATGGAGCGCGTGTTCACAATCTAAAAAATGTCAGCGTGGAAATTCCTAAAAATAAATTTGTTGTTATAACGGGCCTTTCCGGGTCGGGAAAATCATCACTAGCCTTTGATACAATCTACGCCGAAGGCCAGCGCCGCTACGCCGAAAGTCTTTCCTCTTAC
>JBMORR010000037.1:0-15738 GCA_049322595.1 Patescibacteria group bacterium
AAAAATTAAAGTTCATTTACTTATTAAAAAATTTTAATAAGTAATAATTTATAATTTTTAAACTTTTTTATTATAAAAGTTGTTATGTGGACATATTAAAAGAAAAATGTTTCACGTGAAACATTGTTTTGGTCGTGGTACGTTTTTAAAATGTTTCACGTGAAACATTTTAAAAACACCTCTTTGTGAGGTGTTTTTTTATTCTTCTTTAATAGTATTTTTGATCTTTCGGCCAGAGCCAAAGACTAACTTCACTTCCTCCATGCGAATGCCCTATGCACCGAATCTTTACATCCACCGCTTCAATTCGTCCATCAGGAAATTTTATTTCGCCACTCCAAAAATCTCTTTCTTCGCCCGGTTTCATTTCTTTGTCAGCTTTACTTAAGGTTTCATTAACATCTGGCCATATCTTTTTAATTGAACCAAAATCGTTTAGTCCCCAAGGGGGTGATTTTAAATCAGGCCAATGACCAGCTCGGAGATCAAACCAATCGAGAGTTAAATCAACTAATTCGCGCTCTGGACTTAAGTCAATCTCATGTTCAGCGGTCATGTTAATTATATTATTTATGATCCAAATGGACCCAGGGAGAATCGGACTCCCGCCTCCGCAATGCGAATGCGGCGTAATACCACTTTACTATGGGCCCAAAATAAATTTTTAAATTTGTTAATTTTATTTGCCCCCGGAGGGAATTGAACCCCCATCTCACCCTTAGGACGGGTTTGCTCTATCCGTTGAGCTACGGGGGCAGGGGAGATTAATAAATTTTACAAAAAATTCTTAATTTTTATTTATTTTAAAATAAAATTAAGTGTCGTAAAATATAATTATAATATTTCTTCCTCAAATATATTTTTTAATCTTTACCAAAGAACTACAAAACCTTATTCCTCCTTCAACTCTATTGTTTATACAAAATTAAAATTTAAAATGAAATTGCTACTTCTAGCTCTTTCTGATATAATCTTAATAAATAATCAATAATAAGTCAAAGATGAACGCTTACTTAGTTATCCTTACAACAATTATTGTTGCCGCCCTAGCTGCTTTTTTTTATTTTCTAAATAAAAAATTTTGTAAATTGGAAACAGGGGATCGTGATAACCAGTCGCTCCTTCTTCTTCAAAATCAAATTAATGAACTGACAAGGGCCGTAGACGCAAAGCTCTCCGAAACTCATCGCGCGGTACAAAGTCAATTTGGCACAAGCGCTAAAATAATAACCGAGGTTACGGAAAAGTTGACTAAGCTCGACGAAACCGGAAAACAAATTATGAATTTTGCGGGTCAACTACAAGATCTCGAGGATATTTTAAAAAATCCAAAACAGCGAGGAATTCTCGGAGAATACTACCTAGAAACAGTTTTAAAAAATGTTCTCCCTCCAACCGCCTATCAAATGCAGTATAAATTTAAAGACGGGGAAATAGTAGATGCCGTAATTTTTTTGGGCGATCAGATTATTCCCATTGATTCAAAATTTAGTTTAGAAAATTATAATCGAATTATCGGTGAACGTAACCCGGAAGAACGGGAAAAATTCGAGAAGCTTTTTAAACAAGACCTTAAAAATAGAATTGATGAAACTGCCAAATATGTCCGCCCCGAGGAGAGGACCGTAGAATATGCTTTCATGTTTATCCCGGCGGAAGCGATTTATTATGATCTTTTAATAAATCAGATTGGAGCGGTAAAAATTAATACGCGCGATCTCGTTGAGTATGCCAATCGGGAAAAACACGTGATCATTGTTTCGCCAACAACCTTTCATGTTTACCTACAACTTTTTGCCGAAGGTCTCCGCCGAATGAAAATTAGTGAATCAGTAAAAGAAATTATTAAAAGGGTAGGGGACTTGGGAAAACATTTAAATGCCTATGATGAATATTTTAAAAAACTCGGCAATCATCTTGGCACTACCGTTAGTACCTATAATTCCGCTTCCAATGAATTCAAAAAAATAGATAAAGACATTATTAAAATTACAGACAGTGAAAGCAAAATAGAGCCGCTAACACTTGATAAACCAAAAATAGATTAACCCTCTTGACACTCTTGGCCGAGCCTGCTAACATTTAAACACATATAATTAACATAAATTTTGAAATAATAAATTATGCCGATTAAGAAAGCAAGCTTCAAAGATTTAAGACAAAGCAAAAAAAGAATGACCCGCAACTTAAAGGTAAAAAACAACCTTAAAAAAACCATTAAAGAGGGGCGTAAACTAATTGAAGCAAAAAAAATTGAAGATGCGCAGAAAAAAATTAAACAATCTATTAAAGAAATAGATCGAGCGATCTCCAAGGGCATTATTAAGAAAAATACTGGAGCGAGAAAAAAATCTAGGCTCATGAAAAAACTTAACGCCCTCTTGAAGAAATAAGACAATATCAAAACTGCCCGCTTATTCGGCGGGCAGTTTTTAAATTTTAAAAATCAAACTATTTTTTCATAACCAAAAACATGCCAAGGCAAATTGCAAAAATTCCGACTACCCGAATCAATGTGATTTGCTCTCGGAAAAAATACCAACCAAAAAAAACTGTGGCAATATACATTAAACTTGTAGTAAATGGGACAACAAAAGTAAGTTCTCCCTGGTTTAGCGCCTTAACCCAAAGAAAAAATCCGACCACGTAAAGCAATCCCCCGAGCCATAAATTTTTATTCAAAATCGTAGACCAATCCAACCAATTAACGATGCTTGCCTTTTTAATAAAAACTTGGGCCGTGGCGTTAAGAAGAGCAATGACAGTTAATTCCAAAAAGAAAAAAATGGTCATATTAAATAAAATTATTTTGTTAAGCAAACTTCGGCAATAAATAAATCCAAAAATGCTCGTGGATTAAAATTTCCTCGTTTCATTTTTCTGTCTAGGGCCAACAATTTACCATAAATCTTTTTTAATTCGGCAAGAGAGAAATTCTTTGTCTGATAAAGAGTTTTTTGAACAACGTATGGATGAAGACCAAGTTCTAGAGAAATTTTTTGTTTTAAACCGGGGTCGTTTTCCGAAAGAAAAGATAAGTCGCTGGAAGTAAGTTCTTTTATTTGTAGCAAAATTCTGAATTGCCTTACAAGCATTGCGAAGATATACCCCTCTTCCAAACCAGCATTTATCTGTTCGCTTAAAATTTTAAAAACCAATTTTTTGTTCTTAGCGCCAATGGCGTCCGTTAAAGAAAAAATATTCTCATCAAACTTTCCCTTCACAAATAACATTATATCATCGGTGGTAACCAAATTCTTCTTCTCTTTCTTTTGCCCTGCATAAGCAGTTAACTTATCTAGCTCATTGCTCATCTGCCAAAGATCGGGACCTAATAAATCAATGATGGTTTCCGCGGCCGGCGTGTCTATTTTTATATTTCTTTCCGCGACTGCGTCAGATAACCATCTCCTTAATTTATTTACATCAAGCAGATCAAACTTTTCAGCCTGCTTAGGCTTAGATAAAAACTTAAAAATTGACGTTCTTTCATCCGGTTTCCCGTCTTCCCAAAAAATCACAACCGTTCCTTCGGAAATTCTGTTTTCTTTCAGAGAAACGATTGCTTCATCAAATTTTTGTCCCCGTTTTTTTAAAAAATTTTCAATTACTATAAGTTTTTTATCATGCAAAAAGGGGGCGGACAAAATTTCTTTTTCAATGTTTTTCCAAAGATTTTTCTCGCCATCGATTCTAATAAAATTAACCCGACCCTTGTCGGTTTTTTTAAATTTCTCTTCAATCTGCTTTAATTTGGAACGAGAACGATAAGAATCTTCGCCGTATAAAAATAAAACCATATTTATGTTTTATATTTTTCCATTTCTCCCCAATTGTCCCCTATTTCAATTTGCGAAGCAAGAGGCACTTTGAGCTTTGCGGCTCCGGCCATTGCTTCTTGCACAAAAGCGGCAACTTTTTTTACATCACGAGAAGGAATTTCAAAAACCAGCTCATCATGAACCTGCAAAATCATTTTAGATTCAGGGCTAATTTTAGGCAACCCTGCGGCAATTTTAATCATTGCCAATTTCATAATATCCGCGGCCGTTCCTTGCACCGGCATATTAATTGCCATCCTCTCGGCTTCGGCGGCAATTTGTGGAACGGGGGAATAAATTTCCGGCAAATAACGGCGCCGACCAAAAAGTGTTTCCACAAACCCTAAATCATGCGCCTTCTGCCTTGTTTCTTCTAAAAAATTTCCAACGCCCTCGTAAACAGTAAAATATTTTTCAATAAATTCCTTCGCCTCTTCAATTTTTATACCTGCCCCAAGCGCAAGAGCCCTGGCTCCCATACCATAGGTTACTCCAAAATTTATTGTTTTTGCCGCCTGGCGTAATTCTGGCGTCACTTTTTCTCTTGGAATATTCCAAATCTGCGAAGCAGTCTCACAATGAATATCGGTTCCTGCCCTAAAAGCCTTAACCATATTTTTATCATCAGCAAGAGAAGCCACAACTCTTAAATCAATATGGGAATAATCGGCGGCTAAAATTTTGAAGCCGCGTGGCGCAATAAAAGCTTTTCTGATCATTTTTCCCATTTCTCCCCTTACGGGAATATTTTGTAAATTGGGATTTGATGAGGAAAGGCGCCCGGTCGCCGTAATTGTTTGATTAAAATTTGCATGAATTCTTCCGGTTAAGGGATCCACAAGTTTCGGCAAGGCCAAAAGATATGTTGAAAGAAGCTTTGCCAACTCACGATATTCCAAAATCAAATTAATAACAGGGTGCTTATCTTTTATTTTAGCAAGCTCCCCGGCTTCGGTAGAAATTCCTGTTTTTCCGCGGCGCAATCCAGCTGGACTGATTTTTAGCTTTTCAAATAAAATTTCACGCAACTGAATAGGGGAGTCCAAATTAAATTTTATCTTTGTAAGCTTAAAAATTTTTTCTGAAATTTTTTCTAAATCTTTTTCCGCATGCTCGGAATATTTTTTTAAAAATTCAACGTCAATTTTTACTCCATCGATTTCCATGCCAGCTA
The DNA here is from genome assembly GCA_049322595.1 of Patescibacteria group bacterium. Lineage (GTDB taxonomy): Bacteria > Patescibacteriota > Patescibacteriia > XYB2-FULL-38-15 > XYB2-FULL-38-15 > JAHIRI01. The sequence goes on from JBMORR010000037.1 coordinate 4,996, forward strand.
AGACCGGTAAAAGTGGCATCTCTATCTCCTGAAAAAGTTTTAAAAGTTCATTTTCTTTTAAATCCTCCTTTAAAACTTCGACCAACCGCCAGGTTGCCTCCGCACGCTCGCTGGAATACAGGGATATTTTTTCTATTTCTACCTGATCAAAGCCCATCTTCTTTCTTCCCTCGCCCACCAATTCTTCCGGGGATATTAATTTTTCCCCAAATTTTGCGGCAAAAAGCTCTTCAAGTTTATAATTTTTAGAGCCAGGATTCAAAAGATAGGCGGCAATCGTTATATCAAAATTTCCCTGCGCTAAATTGATTTTTTCTTGTCGAAGCACCTGAAAGTTCCTTTTCAAGTCGTATCCATATTTTTCTATTTTTTGATTTTCAAAAATTGGTTTAAAATCTAAAATTTCCGACTTAAAGCCCGGAACATAAAACGCCTTTCCTTCTTCAAAGCAAAAACTCGCGCCCAAAATTTTTAGCGCAGAAGGGAATTGCTCTTCTGTTTCAATATTAAAAACAAAAGCTCTTTGTTTGGCGAGCTTTTTTACAAAATCTTCTATTTTCTTCTTGCCTTCAATTATTTCTGCCTTGACCATATTCGCAAATTTATTATCTACAACAAATTACTTTGCGCGCCCCCAGCCAATTCATCAACTTTTTTAAGAAGAGAGGTAAATCCTAGTTCATTAAAAATTTTCGCTACGGAGCTCGGATCAATTTTTATTCTGCAATCTCCAAGATGAAAGTCTACTGGCGCGTCAAAAACTAATGTCACAAGCTTCTTCCCTAAAAAAACGTTCTCTTTTTCCTTTTTTAATATTTCAATTACTCTTGGTTTGAATTTTTCCAAATGCGAATCATTATTTTCTATGGATTCATATATTTTTTCAATTGAATTGAATTCCTTGATAAGCGCCGCAGCACCGACTTCGCCAATTCCTTTTGCTCCGGGAACATTGTCTGACGGATCGCCGCGCAATGCTTTAAAATCATTTAGCTGATCTGGCCGCAATCCGTATTTTTCCAAAACCGCCGCCTCATCATAAATTACTGTGTCGGTAATCCCTTTGCGAAGCGCGTAAACTTTTGTATTATCATCAACTAATTGTAGGGTATCCATATCTCCAGTTACAACAATTGATTCCAGGTCGGGTTTATTAACTTCTTTATTTTTACAAATTGTGGCAATAACATCATCTGCCTCAAAACGTTCTTTTTCATAAATCGGTAAACCAAACGCTGTGACAATTTTTTTTATAATGGGAATCTGGGCATAAAGTTCATCCGGCTGCTTCACGCGAGTCGCTTTATATCCGGTGTACATCTCATGGCGAAAGGTTTTTTCTTTTCGGTCAAAAGTCACGGCCGCGTATTCCGGTTTAATATCCTTTAGTGCCTTCATCAAAATCAAAGTAAATCCATAGGCCGCGTTTACTGGTTCACCCGTTGGAGTCGTAAGCGGCGGAAGAGCATGCCAGGCGCGATGCAAAATCGCATTACCGTCAATGATGATAAATTTTTTTTCCATATTTTAAAAAGGCCACGGCCGGAATCGAACCGGCGTATAAGAGTTTTGCAGACTCCTGCCTTACCACTTGGCTACGTGGCCGTTTTCTAAATTTAACAAAAAAGGCTGCTTTTGGCAACCTCTTTTGTTCTTTATTTTTTCTTAGTAAATTTCCATTTTCAAATACTTAACGCCGAATTGTTTTGCCTCTTCGCGAGTAGGCATCCAGATATCGGCGCGATAAGTATAGCGCTGATTCATCCTGTCTTCAACGACATAAACTTTGTCGCCAGAATAGTCCGGAAAACGAACTTTTGTGCCAAAGCGCAAAAAGTTCGCGGCTAGAGTTCCATCATGAACCCACGTTCCATTTGCAGTAATAAATGGAGAATCATCGGTTTGGTCGGGAGTGCTGGAGTAGGCGGTTACAGTAACATAAATAACTTTCACGGGTTCTTTGTCCTCGGCGCGCACAAGGTGAGCCGGTTCGCTTTTTGATGTTTCTAAAATTGACTCACCAGCTATAGCCGTAAAGGAAGGAACCAGACTGTCGGCTGCCGTGGCCTTAGGAAACATTAAATCAGCGAAAATAGCTAAAATAACAGCAAAATACACTATATTTGGTTTTTGTTTAAGTGAAGCCATATTTTGAGATAAAATCTTCATTTTTGTTTTAGATTTAAAAAATCCCTCATTTTGGGGACCTTTTAATATACCATATTTTGGCCTTTTTGTCAATCCCTTTACCCTCGCTCCCTCATGCTGTTAGAAAGTATCATATTCTAAGATCTTCCTTCAGTAAATTCCTAAAAATATCGGGGCGGCTGACAATGCCAACTAATTTTTTATTTTTAATGACTGGCAAACGATGTATTTGAGAGGTTAGCATTATCGAACCAGCTTCCAAAATTTCTGTATCAGGGTCAACGGAAATAATTTTTCTAACCATCAGTTTTTCGACTTTTATGCATCCTTTAGTCTCTACGCGATGTTTTATTTTTTCCTTACCAAGCCAAAGACGGACATCCTTTAAAATATCTTTTACGTCTGGATATAGCGCCCTAAATAAATCTTTTTCTGAAAGCATCCCAACCAATTTTCCGCGCCCGCCGACAACCGGCGCGCCACTAATATTATTTTTAACTAAAATTTGAGCAGCCTCAATTAAAGTCTGCTTCTCCCTGATCGTAATAATTTTTTTAACCATTACCTCTTTTATTTTCATATTTTATTCAACATCCAAAAATCTCATTAAAAATATAAACCCAACACCTAAAATAAATACTAATAATGTTCCAACTGATTCCTTCCACTTAGTTGTCTTTCTTATTTCTGGCAAAAGGTCTGTCGCGGCGATATATATAAAACCACCAGCGGCAAACGGAATTAAAATTTTTATAAAACTTTCTGAGGCGCTTGCCCAAAAATAACCAATTACTCCGCCCGCTATAGCCGTAAGCGCCGTTAAGAAGTTCATTATTAGGGCTTTTCGTTTTTTAAATCCAGAAAAAACCAAAGTACCAAAGTCTCCAATCTCTTGGGGAACTTCGTGGAGAATTACAATTAACGTAACCGTAATCCCCAGAGGAATACTTTCTACAAATGCCGCGGCAATAATCAGTCCATCAATAAAATTATGCAAACTATCACCCAAAAGCGTCATGTAACCAAATGTATGCACTTCGCATTTTTCCTTGTGGCAATGTCTCCATTGAAAAATTTTTTCAATGATAAAAAATGCAACAAAAGCGGCCAAAACCCAAACAAAAACATTTTTCCCCTCATTTTTTTCTATGGCTTCGGGAAGAAGATGCAAAAAGGCGCCGCCCATCAAAGCTCCCGAGGCAAGGGAAACCAAAACCAAAAGAATTTTCTCTAAAATTTTTTCCTTCAGGGCTAAAGTAAAAATACCAATCAGCGCCAAAAGGCTAACCACCAACGTACTTCCAATAATCCAAAGCAGGGTTGTCATAAAAAATTTTATTTTTAAAAGCGGGTGAGCGGAATCGAACCGCCATCTTCACCTTGGAAGGGTGACATAATGAGCCATTATACGACACCCGCACTTACTAATTTTTAAATCGGGGTGCCGGGAATTGAACCCGGGTCTCATGCTCCCAAAGCATGCATACTACCGTTGTACTACACCCCGGAAGTATTTTTAAAATGCCGGGGGTGAGAATCGGACTCACGACGCAAGGATTTTCAGTCCTTCGCTCTACCACTGAGCTACCCCGGCAAATATTCTATGCTGGATTATCTTCAGCTTTCTCTACAGAACAACCGACATGATTTTGTTTTTCTGGGTTCTTACCCGTTGCCGCTTCATACATTTTGTCCGCTTCAAGAATGTTTTCGGCGGTACATTCAAAAATAATTTTTCTTCCCGCCGAGTTATCACGATAAGTATACTTGTTTAATTTTCTTTCTGGTCTAAATTCTCTTTCTTCCATAAAAATTTCTGGTGGGCGCGGGAGGAATCGAACCTCCGACCTCGTCATTATCAGTGACGCGCTCTAACCGACTGAGCTACGCGCCCACAAAATATGTTTCTAAAATGATAACAAAAATGATTGGTTCTTGCAAGCTCCCGCGCCTATTTTAATAATGATATTCTAATTTTTCTGCGCATCATTTTTAAAATAGGTGTGGAGACAAGAGTTTACCAATCATTTTTAATTTCAACAACTTGAAGCAACAGAAGTACGACTTTTTTTCACACCAAAAATCTGAAAGTTTCAAAGAATGAAACTTCGACCAAACTTGTTCCCGTGAGAGGAACAATATTTTTTCTCCCTAGAAAGGAGGTGATCCACCGACAGCTTCCGCTACCGGTGCCTTGTTACGACTTCGCCCCTATCATCAGGTTTACCCTCGTTGCCCTTGCGGACCGCTTCAGGTACCCCCGACTCTCTTGGCGTGACGGGCGGTGTGTACAAAACCCGAGAACGTATTCAACGCGCCGTGGCTGATGCGCGTTTACTAGCGATTCCGGCTTCATGAGGTCGAGTTGCAGACCTCAATCCGAACTGGGATCGGTTTTATGGGATTAGCTCCACCTTACGGTTTGGCAACCCATTGTAGCCGACCATTGTAGCACGTGTGTCGCCCAGGACGTAAGAGCCATGCTGATTTGACGTCATCCTCACCTTCCTCCCCGCACTCAACGCACTTCTTGCTTCAGTTTATAAAGTTATAAAATTATAAAGTTTATAAAGTTTTTGAACTTTATAAACTTTATGAACTTTAAAAACTTTTAACTGCGCATAAATGCGCTCAGTGCGGGGCAGTTCGGCCAGAAAAATTAACTGGCCGTGAGGGTTGCGCTCGTTTCCCGACTTAACGGAACATCTCACGACACGAGCTGACGACAACCATGCAGCACCTGTGCTAGAATCCGATTTAACGGTCCTCTCCCGTTTCCGGGAGAATACTTCTAGCATGTCAAGCCCTGGTAAGGTTCCACGCTTATTGTCGAATTGAACCACATGCTCCACCGCTTGTGCGGGTTCCCGTCAATTCCTTTGAGTTTTAGCCTTGCGGCCGTACTCCCCAGGCGGGGTACTTAACGCGTTAGCTTTGATGTGCGGCACTGAAAGGGTCGATACTTCCAATGCCCAGTACCCATCGTTTAGGGCGTGGACTACACGGGTATCTAATCCGTATCGCTACCCACGCTTTCGTCCCTGAGTGTCAGAACTGTTCTAGCAAGCTGCCTTCGCATTTGGTGTTCTTGCCGATATTAACGCATTTTACTACTACACCGGCAATTCCGCTTGCCTCTCCCAGTCTCTAGTCTTATAGTTTCCTCGGCGGTCCTCGAGTTGAGCTCAAGGATTTAACCGAAGACTTACAAAACCACCTGCGGACCCTTTACGCCCAGTAAATCCGGATAACGCTCGAGGTCTCTGTATTACCGCTGCTGCTGGCACAGAGTTAGCAACCTCTTATTCCTCTGGTACGGTCAGTGTTCTTCCCAGAGAAAAGCAGTTTACAACCCGAAGGCCTTCATCCTGCACGCGGCGTCGCTCCCTCAGACTTTCGTCCATTGGGGAATATTCTCGACTGCAGCCTCCCGTAGGAGTGTGGACAGTGTCTCAGTTCCACTGAGGCGGGTCGCGCTCTCACGCCCGCTACTCGTCATAGCCTTGGTGAGCCATTACCTCACCAACTAGCTGATAAGCCATAGGCCCCTCCCAAAGCGACTCTTTCGAGCCTTTCTTTTTCTGACATATGCCAGAAAACCACATGCGGTATTAGCCCTCCTTTCGGAGGGTTGTTCCACACTTTGGGGTAGGTTACCAATGTGTTACTCACCCGTTTGCCACTCGTGTATTGCTACACGCGTTCGACTTGCATGCCTTAGACACGCCGCCAGCGTTCATCCTGAGCCAGGATCAAACTCTCAAAAAGAGTATTATGTTCAAGATGAAACTAAATACTTTATAAGGTCCCGCATTTCTGCGGGATGTTCTAGTTTGAGAACTAGAACAAATTGGCGTACTTCTGTTACTTTAAGTTGTCAAAGAGATACTAAATGTCGCTATTTCTAGCGACAATAGTATATTAAAACGTTCTTTTTAAGTTGTCAATCTTCAAAATATATGTTTGGCTGTTTTTTCTTTATTTATAAAGTAAAAAACGCAGCAACTTCCAAGAACAAATATATTTTAACTTCTTTACTTTTTGTTGTCAAGACCCTTTTCCACAATTTTTCCACAATTACAAATCGGCCACTTTACCCAACTTATTTTCCCAAATTTCATTACACAACTTTTGACTCAAATGATAGCCCTTGCAATGTCTAATCATTCCCAAATACGATTGCGTGCTCTGGTTCAAATTATACTCACTAATTAACCCCTCGTTATATTCTTCAACTTTTTGCGCCATTTTCTCGAACATCCGGCGTTTTGTTTTTGTCCGCAGCGCGGCGTGGTGCGGGAGGAGAACATACCCTAAAAAATCAATGCCTTGTCTAAATTTACGAATTGATATTTTTTGCGGATGGACTGTTAAGCGGAGTTCATCGCCTAAAAAAATTTTAATTCGTGCGCACAACTCCAAAAGATGTTCCCGACCCTCGGAAAGAAAAATAAAATCATCGGCGTACCGAAAATAATATCTTTCTTTCAAAATAAATTTTGCAAAATAATCTAGCTCTGAAAGATAAATGCTGGCAAAAATCTGCGAAGTTAAATTTCCGATCGGCACACCTTTGCCGCGACCCAGTGGAGAACTAAAGCTTCGCACAATTTTTTCTAAAAGCCAAAACATTTCTTGGTTTTTCACTCGTCGTTTCAATAATTGGAGCAGAACTTCTTGGTCAATGGAATCAAAAAACTTTTTAATATCCACTTTTAACGCCCAAACCGGTTTTGTATAATTTTTTGTCGCTGCACGGAGCGCCCGATTTAAATTTTGAACTGCTAAATGTGTGCCTTTGCCCTTCCGGCAGGAATAGGAGTGAAAAATAAAGTGCGGCTCAAAAATTTTCTCAAGATATTTAAAAACTAAATGATGTATAACTCTGTCGCGCACCGTTGCCTTATTGATTACCCGGAATTTTGGATCGTAAATGTGAAAAGTTTCGTAAGGTTGATGAAAATAAATCTTTTTGCTAAGATCTTCAAATAATTTAAAAAGGTTATTCTCAAGATGCCGCTCAAATTCCATCACATCCGACTTGTTCCGTTTGTCTTTTTTAAACTCGTCCCAAGCGGAAAACAAATTTTCTAAAGAAATAAACATAAAAAAATTATTATTCCCTGAGCGAATCCGCCTCTGGCGGAGAAGTCGAAGGGCTGGCCTTCGACAGACTCAGGCCATAAATGCTATGCAAAACGATTCCTTTAAAGCCCCCCCCCAACGCCTCGCGCGAACCTTTCGCGGAAGTCCCGATTTTGAAGAAAACCATTGAACTTTACAAAACTTATTACAATTTTCTTGAACTTTTTCCCAAAAAAGACAAATACGCTCTCGGCGCGAAGTGCGAACAATACATTATCGCCGTGCTGGAACTTTTGCTTGAAACAAGTTATCTGCCAAAAGAAGCAAAGCGGCCGATACTTTTAAAAGCGAACAATAAATTTGAAACATTAAAAATTTTTATCCGCGTTCTGCGGGAATTAAATATCTTGGACCAAAAAAAATATCTAACACTTCAAACTATTATCCAAGAAATTGGACGAATGTTTGGCGGGTGGATGAAATCGTTATTATAAGACTATTAAAGACAAAAGTCCTCCTGTACGGGGGACTTTTAAAAATTCTTGCAAATTACTGGAGGGAACCCGAACCGTAGTTCTGATTCGGATTGTCGACGTCATTGGCGTTGAGCTTCACCTTGCCGTTGTCGCGATTGAAGTTGAGGTACGGAGCGTAGTTGAACTCGCCCTTGCCGTTCGGCGCAATTAGCGCCCAATCTCGTCGGTAGCCACCGGGCAAAAAGATCTCTTACCCTGAATTTTATTCGGCAGCAGTTTTTGCCAAATCAGCAAAAACACCTGCGCCAAGTTTGAACACGTAGTGTGCAAGAATAAATCTTTATCGCATCGCGCGCTTTCTGTATCTGAAAATACAAACACAGAAACTCTGGCGTTATAGCAATAAAGAAAGTTTGGTGATCGCAATCCTAATACCAACAACAAATTTAACTGCGATGCATTAACCTTACTCGCTTGTCATTTTAAACTATTTTGAAAAATATACAAGTATATTTACGGCACTCGCTCGGAAATAAAATCGCGATTTCATTTCGCTCGCTCGTTTGAAAATAAAAAAGAGGGTAGGTTGCTTTAGTGTCAACACTACCCCCAGAGAGGAATGGCTCAAGGCTCCAAATCTCCAAAACCCAAAGGGTCAAAGAGACAAGGAACCAAGAACACTACTGGAGGGAACCCGAACCGCAGCGCAGAAGCGGATCGCCGACGTCACCGGCGCCGAGCCTCACCCGGCCGCCGCCGCGACTGAAGAAGAGGCACGGAGCGCAGTTGAACTCGCCCTCGCCGCGCGGCGCAACTTCCAGGTCGGGCGCGTCCACGAACGGAATCGTCCCACCGTTCATGGAAGTCGCCCAGCGCGGGTGCAGCGCGGCGATGAGCGGCAGTTCCTGCCCCATGCCCGCGGACTCTTCGGCGGAGAGTGCCACCCGCGCGTCGCGGACGCGCATGCCCTGGTAAGCGCGGCCGAGTTCGGCCACGACCCAGCGGAGACCGGGCTGGCGAGGCTTCGCGCCCTCGCGCGGCCGCACGCCCTTGGGCGAGAACACGAGGCCGTCCCACTTCCACGTCCGCTCCTCGCCGTGGACCGCGACACAAGCCTGCCAGTTCCGTTCCAGCGTCTGGAGCGCGTCGCCCGTCTCGTAGAGCAAAACCACTGCGTAGAGGTGATGCTCGTCCGAGGGCGGGCACTTCGGCGGGAGGCCGAGCGCGGCCAGCGTCTCGGTCGTGATGGCCGGGTCGCACCAGAGAAGGCCGTTCAGCCGGAGCAGGTTCTTCACCTGCTCCTCGGGCGGCGTGAACATCCGGTGCTTCTGGATGGCCGCGACGACTTCGGCTCGCATCGCCTCGTTCACGGCGATCTCGGCGTAGTCGTCGGGCGTCACTCCGTCCTGCTGCAACTTCAAGAGCACCTGGGTTTCGTCTCCCCGCCGCAAATCGGCGGTCAGCGTCGGGCTCGCCTTCATGGCTCGCCCTCCTTTCTCTTGGCTCGTCCGCTTCGGGACTCGCCATCTTTCTGTCGGCGAAGTGCCGGACAGATTGCCTCACTATTGAGAACAACGATTTATATTATCATATTTTATCTAAAAAGTCAAGACAAATATAAAACCCCTCTCCCTTGACGGGAGAGGGGTGGGAGAGGGTGAAAAATTTTTCAAAAATCACCCCCCTAATCCCTCCCGTCGAGGGAGGGATGAACAATTAGATATTTTATTTTTTCAATTTACTCTTTCTCCACTCCTCGATTTTCTTATGATCGCCAGACAACAAAACTTTCGGCACTTGATATTTTTTATTTTTAAAAGTAAAAACTTCCGGACGAGTGTAGACTGGCACGCCGACGCCGAGACGTTTTTCTTCAAGCGATTCGGTTTTCCCAAGCACGCCGGGAATTTGCCGCGCGACCGAGTCCACTAAAACCATAGCGGGTAATTCACCGCCGGTTAAGACGTATGGTCCAATAGAAATTTCTGAAATTTTAAAACCTAAATCTTTAACAACTTTTTTTATGCGCTCGTCAACTCCTTCGTAGTGTCCACAAATCAAAATTATGCGATCAAACTTTTCCGCCAACTCTGCTGCCATTTTATTTTTAAACTGCTTTCCGCCGGCGGAGAATAAAACTATTCTTGTTTTTTGTTTCTTTCCTTTTGCTAATAAAGTTTTGAGCGCTTTTGTTAATGGCTCAACTTTTAAAACCATCCCCGGCCCGCCGCCGTACGCCCTGTCGTCAACCGTTTTTCGTTTGTCGGTTGTCCACTTCCGTAAATCGTGAACATTTATTTTTATCAATTTCTTTTTTTGCCCGCGTGAAATTATACTCTCGGAAAAATAAGAGGCAAAAATTTCTGGGAAAATTGTGATGATATCAAATTGAATCATATATTTAAATTGTATTATCTATTGATCTGTCTGTCGAATTTTTGTAAAAAATAACACGCCATTTGTGTGGCGTGTTATTTGTATATTGATGTTTTAGATTTTCAAGTCTTCAACATCCGCATCAACGTCGGAAGGGGCAGAGCTTCTGCGACCCATTCTTGAACCTTCCGGTTCATAGATCTTCAGATTAACTCTGGCTTTTTCCTTCGCGCCAACGATCTTCAAAAGGGTTCTGATTGAGCGAGCGGTTTGACCTTGCTTGCCGATTACATAGCCCATATCTTCCGGGTTGATTTTCAAGGTGATTAAAACACCCATCTCGTCGACCGTTCTTTCGGTCTTAACGTCTTCCGGATGATTGACGATCGCTTTCACGATGTATTCAACGAACTCTTGATCTCTTTCTGCCATAAAATTCAAATCATGTTTTAATGTTCTTAAAATAGCCTCGTTCCTGCTCGACCTTATGCAGACTAGCTATTTTGTATATTTACAATAACATTTTTAAAAGAAAATGTCAACCCCTATGATTGTGGCGCTTCCGGTTGCGGTTCTTCTTTTGGCGTCTCCGCTTTGACTTCTTCTTTTACTTCAGCTTTTGGAGCCTCTGCTCCGGCCGTTTCAGTTTCCTTTTTCC
>JBMORR010000038.1:0-1996 GCA_049322595.1 Patescibacteria group bacterium
TTTAGTTTTAAAAATAAGGACGGGAGGGCGATAGCTACGGTAACAGCGATGACAATTGTTGCAAAAAAGGAAAGACCCAAGATAAAACTTACTAGAAATAATTTATGCCAAAGAAGGGAGACGGCGCTCATTATAATAGCAAGTACAAGGGCCAGAGAGAGGCCAACTTTTATTTCCCTGAGAATATATTTTTTAAAATCTAGTTTATGGTCGATAGCGAGGCTACGAATATAAAGGGTTTGAGTTTGGGCGCCGACAGCGTCAGCGATATAAACGATAGAAGGGATAAAAGCAGCCAGCATTAATTGTATTTTTAGAGTTTCGGTAAAGGCATCAACGATAAAGGCGGCAATGGTTCCTCCGATAAGCCCCAAAATCAGCCAGGGTAATCTTTTTTTAAAATGGAGGAGAGCTGGTGCGTGGATAATGCTTATTGCGGGATCTTTAAATTTATAAATGCCGGCCGAGAGCAGGGCATCCTCAACATTTTCATTATGGAGTGTTTCCAAAATTGCGTCAGAGGGGACAACACCGAGCAAATGATTTTCTTTATCAACAACGGGGATTGCCTTTAAATTATTTTTCAGGGCCAAGAGGGCTACTTTTTCTGAACGAGTATGTTGGTGGGACGCGACAATATCTTTGTTTTTAATTGCGATATCAGAAATTTTTGTTTCGCATGATTCCTGAAAAATTTTTTTAATTGAAAAAATACCAAAAAGATTACCTCCTTCATCAATTACATAAAAATAATTTATCGTTTCAAATTGTCCCGCTTTATCCTGGAGTAATTTTAAGGCATCACCCAGGTTTTTGTTTGGGGAGATGGTAGGCACTAATTCTTTACTGATCATCTTTCTTCCGGCAGAATTTTTTGGATAGGCTTCGGGCATATCTTTAGATAAATCAGGGTAGAGGGATTCGCACCCTCGATTTTAGTTTTCTGCCCACCTTTACTCTATCGGGGTAGAGGGATTCGCACCCTCGATCTCACGGTCCCGAACCGTGCGCCTTAGACTACTGGGCCATACCCCGGTGCAATAAAGGTGGGTGGGCGGGCCGAACCGTGCGCTTTAGACTACTGGGCCACACCCCGTTATAAACAAAAAACCGCGAAAGGTCTAGAAATATTATACAAGATAATTATTTATTCGTAAACCCCACGCCAATTCTATTTTGTGCTAAAGTATTTAGAATTTTCATGTAATTATAGATGTGAACTATGGCACTTCACTAAAACATAAATAAAAGGTAAAATATATATACTTAAATAATGGTATGCAAGATTTATTTGATGGAAAATTAAATAAAGATTTGGCAAAAAACGCTCCGCTGGCGGATAGATTAAGGCCAGAAAATTTGGAGGAATTTGAGGGGCAGGAAGAATTGATTGGTCAGGGGAAAATGCTTCGCAACCTGATAGAGAACGATGAAATTCCTTCCATGATTTTTTGGGGGCCGCCGGGATCGGGAAAAACAACGCTCGCCCGAATTATTGCTAAAATGACAAAGTCAGAGTTTGTCCAACTCTCGGCCACTGCTTCTGGCCTCGCGGATCTCCGGAAAATTATTTCCGTGGCGCAAAGCGGTAGAAAGTTTAATAATCTTCGGACAGTTTTATTTATTGATGAAATCCATCGTTGGAACAAATCGCAGCAAGATTCTCTTTTGCCATACGTGGAAAATGGAACAATCACTTTAATCGGCGCGACAACGGAAAATCCGTCGTTTGAAGTGAACTCGGCCTTGCTTTCCCGTTCAAGAGTTTTTGTCTTGAAAGCGCTTGGCCAAGAAAATATAAAAAATATTTTGAAACGGGCAATTTCTGATAAAGATCGCGGTTATGGAGCGCTTGACGTACAAATTACTGATAAGACTCTAGATTATTTAGCTGGTGTAGCTAATGGGGACGCGAGGATTGCCTTGAACGCGATTGAGTTTGCGATTAAAGCCAGTCGCAGAAGTGGTCAAAATTTGGTACAATTAGATCAGGCGA
>JBMORR010000039.1:0-1993 GCA_049322595.1 Patescibacteria group bacterium
TTTAGTTGTTGAAGACGAACATAAAATAACGCGTTTTATCCAGCGTGGCCTGGAAATAGAGCATTACACGGTTGATGTAGCTTATGATGGAGAAGAAGCGCTGAATAAGCTGAGTGTAAATGATTATGATTTGATAATTTTAGATTTAATGTTACCTAAAAAAGATGGTATTGAGGTTTGTAAGGAAATTAGGGATAAAAAAATTGACGCGCCGGTAATAATGCTTACGGCGCGGGATACAATAGAAGATCGCGTTAAGGGGCTGGATCAGGGGGCTGACGATTATATTGTGAAACCCTTTGCTTTCGGTGAACTTTTAGCGAGAATTAGAGCGTTGCTTCGTAGAGAAAAGACGGTTAAAAGATCAGTTTTGCAAATAGCGGATTTAGTCCTAGATCCGGCAACCCATGAGGTTATTCGTGCCGGAAAAACGCTTCCGCTTACGAGTAAGGAATACCGTTTGCTTGATTATTTTATGCGGCGGCCAGGACAAGTTTGCACAAGAACCATGATTGGGGAACACATTTGGGGATATAATTTTGTGGATAGTAGTAATGTCATTGACGTTTCCGTAAGTAATCTTAGAAAAAAAGTTGACGGTAATTTTTCCCCCCAATTGATCAAAACCGTTCGGAACGTGGGTTATAAAATAATTCAAGAGCCAAGATAAAAATTATTTGCTATCTCGAATCTCGCCACGAGAGATGAGAGGTGGGTTTAAAATATGTTAAAACCCAAATCAAAAAATGATTTGGCGGAATCATGCAGGACTGCTTACGAAAAAGTAGGATCTCATTTTTCGGATTATTTTTTATTCTATCTTCTTTCGGGGATTGGTTTGGTATTGGGGATTTTTTATTTTGTCTACCAGTATACCCATCACCAGTTTTATTTTTGGGAAAATATTGATCCATTTAATTTAGGGATTTCTCTTTTTCAAATAGTAAATTATTTTTGGGTTGCCCTTGTTGTCTCGGCCCTTATCGCGAGTTCTTATTTATATTGTAGCGGTAGGGTTGCCCTAAGAAAGAAAAATATTTTAGAAAAGGAGCTTCAGCGACGAAAAGACGAATATGAAAAGATTTTAGAAAATGTCCCGGTGAGTATTTTGACCATGGACAAAAACGGAAAAGTTAATTCCGTTAATCCTTATTTTGATGAACTTGCCGGGAAAAGCGGGGCTAGGTATTTGGGAAGAAATATTTTTGATTTTACTTTTTTAAAAACATCCGAAGAGCTTTATTTAAAATATAAAAATTTGTTTACACAGGGAAAGTCCTTCTCTTATTTAAATTATCCTCACATATTTTCGGAAAATCCAATTTGCATAAAACATCTTAATCTTTGGGCTGTTCCGGTTAAGAATGTCATGGGTGAAATTGAAGGAGCGATTTCTATTGCTCAAGATAACACAGAAACATTTCACGCATTAGAGGAGACAAAAGTGCGGGCGAGGCAACTGTATTTACTAAATCAAATTTCTAGGGCAGTTAACTCCGTGTTAAATTTAAGAGAAGTTCTTTGGCTAATTTTGCGTAATGCTGTAAAAATTACCAACGCAGTTTCTGGTGCGGTTTTATTACTTGAAAATGAAGCTGAGCTTGTTGTAAAAGAAGCCTATAATATGCCGGCTGGCTGGCAAAATATCCGCATCAAGGTTGGCCAAGGTCTTTGTGGTCATGCAGCTTTTATTAAACAATCTTACTTTAGTAATGATGTTAGGAATGACCCTTATTTTATCAGTCGACCGGAGATAGAAAACATTAAATCTGAACTTGCCGTGCCGATAATCCTAGAAAAAAAAGTTATTGGGGTTATAAAAATTGATAGTGATGAAGAAAACAGATTCAAGGGAGAGGACGCCGAGCTTATGACTACTTTAGCTAATAGCGCGGCAGTAGCCATTTCCAATAGCCAATTATACGAAAAAGTAAAAGATTTAAATAAGAATTTGGAAGAAAAGGTTAAACAACGAACGGAGGAATTAAAAATT
>JBMORR010000040.1:0-2447 GCA_049322595.1 Patescibacteria group bacterium
TTAAATGGATTCATATGCCAAATCGAAAATCTCAAACTCCTGCAACTCCAGATATAAAAAAGCGTATTGATACCGAGTCCTACAAAAACAACCGTCCTCACATAATCAATTTCTTGGCCGGCTTTCCATAACCAATAGAAAAGACCAAGAAGTAGCAAGGATGTCATGATGCCGATTACAAGAATAATTACTCTCATTTCAACATTTAATATCCCCTCAACTTTGCCCCTCGGTCTGTCCGCCATTAATCCCTTTTCCTCTGGCTCGAAAGAAAGGGCAATAGACGGCAAGCCATCTTCAATTAAATTAACCCAAAGAATTTGCGCCGCTAAAACCGGTAATGGCAAGCCCAAAAGCAAACTTCCTCCAACTAAAATCATCTCCGTAAAACTATCTGACAAAAGATAAGTTATAACTTTTCTAATATTCTCAAAAATTGCCCTCCCCTGTTTCACGGCCTTAACAATAGTAGCGAAATTATTGTCCAAAAGAATTATGTCCGAAGCCTCTTTTGCTACTTCTGTCCCAGAACCGAGCGCAACTCCTATGTCTGCTTTTTTAAGGGCCGGAGCATCGTTAACTCCGTCTCCGGTCATTGCCACCACTTCCCCCTCCTTTTGCCATGCCTCAATAATTCTCATCTTGTGTTGCGGCAAAACACGGGCGTAAATATCAATGCTCCTTAATACTGAATTAAATTTTTTATCATCCATTTTATCCAAATCCCTTCCCTCTAAAATATTTTCTCTTCTCGCCGGCAAGCCAATTTCTTCGGCAATCATTTTCGCGGTTAATCTATGATCGCCCGTAATAAGAATTGGCCTAATCCCCGCTTCTTTGCACGCCCTTATCGTGTCCTTTGCTTCTTCTCGCAAGGGGTCTTTTAGGGCAACCAAACCAACTAAAACCAAGTCTTTCAAATTATTTAAATCCCCGCCATCTTTATAAGCAACAGCTAAAAGTCTGAGTCCCTTTTTGGTTAAATTATCGATTTCTCTTTCAAAATTTTTAACTTTATTAGCGCTAATTTTTTCTTTCTTGCCATTAATCTCCAACCATCCGGACATTCCAAGTACTACTTCTGGCGCTCCCTTTGCAAAAATAACTTTTGAATCTCCAACAGAATGAAGCGTTGCCATATATTTTTTTTCTTCATCAAAGGGTATTTCATCAATTCTTGGCTTTTGCCTTTCTATTTCCTCCTTCTTCAAGCCGGTTTGAAGAGCCGCTAAAAGCAATGCTTGTTCCGTGGCGTCGCCCAAAATTACTAAATTTTCTAATTCTTCTTCTGGATTTTGAATAACCGCATTATTACACAAAAGCCCAATCTCCAAAACCCTAATTCTTGATTTATCACTTTTACTCTCTGTAAAAATATGATCAACCATCATTTTCCCTAGCGTGATTGTACCTGTTTTATCCGAACAAATTACCGAAACACTGCCGAGCGTTTCCGCGGCAATCAATTTTCTGACAAGCGCTTTCTCCTTTAAGATTCGCTGCATGCCAATTGCTAAAATAACCGTGAGAGCAACCAGCAACCCTTCCGGAATAGCCGCTACCGCCACAGCTACTGCTGTTAAAAATATCTCAATAAACGGTCTGCCCTGAACAACCCCAAATAGAAAAATGCATAAACAGACCGCAGAGAAAAATATCGCAAGCCATTTACTAAATTTTGATAATTGTTTTTGAAGAGGAGTTCTTTCTTCTCCCGCCTCCTTCACCATCAAGGCAATCTTTCCTAATTCTGTCCGAATACCAGTTTCTACTACAACCGCCTTCCCTCTCCCACGCACCACATTCGTTCCCATATAAACCATATTTTCCCGATCAGCCAGAACAGTCCCCGCCGTTAGAGTTTTTATATTTTTATTTGATGGTGCCGACTCTCCAGTTAAAGCGGCCTCAACAATTTGTAAATTATGGACCTCTAATAATTTGGCGTCTGCCGGAATTTTATCCCCGGCTTCAACCAAAATAATATCTCCTAATACAATATTTTCCAAATTAACTTCTATCTCCCTACCGCCCCTTATTACCCTTGCCTTATGTTCAATCATTCTTCCCAAGCTCTCAATAGTTTTTTCAGCTTTTACTTCCTGAAAAAACCCAACTATAGTATTTAATAAAACGGCAGCCAAAATTACCCCCGTATCAATAAACTCATCCAAAAAGAGTGTAACAATAGCCGCGACTAATAGAATATAAACTAAAGGACTCTTAAACTGATTAAAAAAAATCTGAAGCTGTGTTAATTTTTTTTCTTCAGGTAATTTATTTGGTCCATTTTTTTCCAATCTTTTTTCTACCGCGCCGCGATCTAAGCCATCCCCCGAAACATTTAGCTTGGCCAGGACTTCTTTTATTTCTAAGCTATGCCACATAACATAAATTTATTTAAATTAAAGGTGTTCCAGTCATTTCTTCTGGTTGTTCGATATTCA
>JBMORR010000040.1:2457-15182 GCA_049322595.1 Patescibacteria group bacterium
AAATTGTCGGAGCGACATCGGCTAAAACGCCAACAGGAGGTATTAAGCTAAGGTCTGTTTCCGCCTGACCAATGGCGGCAACTTGATTCTTTAGATCCCTCCCAGCCAAAATAAACGGAACCGGATTTGTACTATGCTCTTTGTCAATTTCACTTGTTTGTAGATTAAAGACTTCTTCAGCGTTGCCGTGATCTGCGGTAACTGCTAAAACACCGCCCATGGGTAAAACTATATCTGCTATCTGACCAACGCATTTATCTACTGCCTCCACGGCCTCGACCGTTGCTTTGTATTTCCCTGTGTGCCCGACCATATCGGCATTTGCAAAATTTACCACAATAAAATCATATTTTCTTGACATTATTTCTTTAATTAATTTTTCAGTAACAATCTTGGCGGACATCTCTGGTTTTTCCGCGTAAGAAGCAACGTGCGGCGACGGAACAATAATCCTATCCTCTCCGGAAAATTCCTCTTCTTTCATACCGTTAAAGAAAAATGTTACGTGAGCGTATTTTTCCGTTTCAGCGATATGGAGTTGTTTTAATCCGGCCTCACTCAATACTTTTGCCAAACAAATTTTTATTTCTTCTGGAGGAAAAATTATTTCAACTGGCAAGCCGGATTCATACTCTGTCATTGTGGCAAAAAATAATTTTGGAAAAAAATTAACCCTTTCAAATTTATCAAAATCTTTAATAGCAAAAGCTTTAGTCATTTGCCTCGCCCGATCGGCGCGATAATTGAAAAAAATCACCGCGTCATTTTCCGAAACCGTAGCTACTGGTTTTTTTCTTTCCGAAATTACAACCGGAATAAACTCCTCGTCATATATTTTTTTGTTATACGACGCTTCAATTGCTTTTATCGGATCAGAAAAAAATTCATCGCTTTTCCCTTCGACAATAGCCCGATAAGCTTTTTCTGTCCTATCCCAACGGTTATCGCGATCCATGGCATAAAAACGCCCGGAGATGCTCGCAATTTTACCTATTCCATATTCTTTAATTTTTTCTTGTAATTTTTTAATAAAATCAATGCCGCTGTTATAGATAGAATCTCGTCCATCCAGGAAACAATGGATATAAACATTTTTTATTTTTTGTTCTTTGGCAAATTTTAATAATGCGTAAAGATGCTCAATCGTTGTATGAACACGGCCGGTGCTTACAAGCCCCATCAAATGGAGACTCGATTTATTTTTTTTAACATGGGTCGCAGCATCTTGCAGAACTTTGTTGCGAAAAAAAGAGCCATCACTAATAGCTTTGTTAATTCTAGGGAGGGTTTGATAAAAAATCCGACCTGTGCCGAGATTCAGGTGGCCAACTTCCGAAGTTCCCATTTCTCCCCAAGAAAGACCAACCTCATCGCCAGAAGCCCGAAGTGTCATCACGGGATATGAGGCAACCAACTTATCAAAATTTGGCGTTTCCGCTCCGGCAACAGCATTACCTTTACCTTCCGGGGCAACCCCCCATCCATCTAAGATAGCAAGCACTACTGGTTTTGGACGATCCATAAAAATTATAACTTAAAAAACTTTATAAACTTTTAAATCAATAAGCTTTTTTTTGTCATCTCCCTGGGGGTTGTTACGCCCATTACATCAAGCACGGTGGGCGCAACATTCGCCAAAACCCCCTTTGGTAAAGCTTTTCTTCGTAAATTTTTGAAGCGTGGCCCAACTACAATAAAGGGCACTGGGTTTCTGGAGTGCTCAGTATCAACTTCCCCTGTTTTAACATTTATCATTTCTTCAATGTTTCCGTGATCTGCTGTGATAATCGCTGTTCCTTCCTTCCTCCAAACCCCGCGAATTATTTTGCCCACGCATTTATCAACTACTTCTACTGCCTTTATTCCCGCGGCTAAATTTCCCGTATGGCCAATCATGTCGGGATTACAAAAATTAACTGTTATAAAATCATATTGCCCACTATCAACGCGGCGCCTAACTTCTGCCACTACTTTTTCCGCGTTCATTTCCGGCCTCTCCTCATAATGCGGAATTGCGGGAGAAAAAATTCTGATACGTTCTTCGCCATAAATCGGATCAGCGTTACCGCCATTGAAAAAATATGTGACATGGGCGTATTTTTCCGCTTCAGCTATATAAATTTGTTTTTTCTCCCGAAGAACCGCCGGTAGAGCGCTTAAAATATTACGGGAAGGATAAGCTGTCAAAATACTCGGGAGATCTGGACCAAAATCAGTCATCGCCGCAAAAACAATATTTCGGGGAATTTTTTTTCTCTTGAATGAACCCTTGTTCTTTTTTGTAAAATCTTTTTGCACGAAAGTTTTTGTAATTTCTCTGGCTCTGTCCGAACGTAAATTAAAGAAAATCACTACATCATTGTCATCTATTGTCGCGACGGGCTTGTGATCGTTCGTAATGACCGTAGGTGTAATAAATTCATCCGTCTCGCCACGATTATACGCAGAAGAAATCGCCGCCTCAGCGGATTCTGCCGTTATTCCTTCCCCTGAAACCATTGCGTTATAAGCAGCTTCAATTCTTGGCCATCTTTTTATACGGTCCATCGCATAAAAACGACCCATAATTGATGCTATCTTTTCGCCATTATGAAAACGTGTTTTTAATTTTGGCAACAACCTAATCGCGGCAAAACGGGAAGAATCACGTCCATCAGTAAAAAGATGCAGAAAAACTTTTTTTATTTCATGTTTATTCAATAAATCTAATACGGCATAAAGGTGGCCAGGAAAAGAATGCGCGCTTTCACCATTTGACAGTAAGCCCATTACATGAACTTTACTCTGATGTTTTTCCGCATGTCTTATAGCTTCAAGAAAGGCGGTATTCTTAAAAAATGTTCCGTCTTTGATGCTTTCATTAATATAAACCGCGTCTTGCTTAACAATCCAGCCAGCAGACAAATTCATATGGCCCGCCTCAGAATTCCCCTCCTGCTCGTCTGGTAAACCAACTTTTTTCCCGTGCGCCGAAAGCAATGCGTGGGGAAATTCTTTCCAAATCGCTGTCATGGTCGGGGTTTTTGCTAAAGTCACGGCATTTCCTGGATCGGGCGGAGCCACTCCCCACCCATCCAAAATAACGAGTACTGTTGGTTTTTTATTATTTTTAGACATAAACAAAAATACAAAATAGAAAATGGCGAGTTTTTATACCAACTCTACTTTAAAATTTTATTTTTTCTTACTTTTTTATTTTATCTCGTAACTTACAGTAACATTTATAACAATGTCCATGCTACCGCCTTCTACAGTCGGCGCGGCCGTTTCTCCGCCTCCACCATAACCAAGCCCGTCAAATGATTTATATGCGGAATATGGAGTTTCTGCGTACTCGCTAAAAGAAACTATTTTCCCCAAACCAACTCCTGCAACTTTAGCCAGCGCGTCCGCCTTGGCTTTTGCATTTTCTAAAGCCTTAACTCTTGCTTCCTGCTGTAAAGCTTCCGGATCATCAATATTAAATGACAAGCCGCTTACCTGATTTGCGCCATTTTCACCAGCCGCAGCCAAAATATCTCCGATTTTCGTCAGATTTCTAATTTTAACTGTTACTCCCTGGCTTACTTGATAACCTCGAAGAATCTGTTTACCATTTGGCCAATCATATTGAGGATAGATATTATAATAACTTGTCTGGATATCTTTATTTTCCACCCCCAAACTCTTTAAGTTGGCGATAAGACGATTCATTTTTGTAGTATTTTCCGTCTGGGCACTTTTTACGTCTGCCTTTTCGGTCTGCAAGCCCACGCTGATTGTCGCGATGTCCGGAATCCCAGTAACTCGTCCTTGCCCGGAGATTACTATTGTGTCTCTTTCAGCCGTTGGTTTACCGATATAAGGATAACCTTTTAAATTGTTCGCGACGAGTGTCCCCAAAAATGCTAAAACTCCGAGCATTAAAAGGACAACAAACATCGAGAAAATTTTGTTGTTTTTCCAAGATGGCCAACAACAATTTTCCATATTTTTAACAAACAATAGACGTTTCGCGACGAACAAAAGCTTGTTGGCCGCAAACTGCTAATTGTAAGTTTTAATTATTTTAACAACAATTTAATTCCAGGTAATATTTTTCCTTCCAAAAACTCTAGCATCGCCCCTCCGCCAGTAGAAATATGGTCAATGTATTCTGACATTTTTGTTTTTTCTACTGCTTCAATAGTCTCTCCTCCTCCAACCACGCCAAAAACTTTTCCCCGCGATCGCGCTGCGATTAATCTTCCGATCGCAATTGTTCCATGGCTGTATTTAGGAATTTCAAACATCCCCATCGGTCCATTCCAAACTAAAGTTTGTGCTTTTCTGATAATACCTGAATACTTTTTTGTTGTTTCTGGCCCGATATCTAAGAGAGCCTGAGTTTTTTTACAAAGCGCTGTCTTTTTATCCGGAACACTAACAACCTGCGCTTTTTTACCCTTAAAATCTCCCGCTATAAAATCAACCGGCAAAATAATTTTTTTGCTCTTCAAAAATTTTCTTGCTATTTTTAATTCTTTGGGCTCATAAATCGAAGCTCCGACACCATAACCAGCGGCCCTTAAAAAATTATTTACCAGGGCCCCTCCTAAAAGGAGGTAATTTACTTTTTTTAGTAAATTTTCTATCACATTTATCTTCGTAGAAATTTTTGCGCCGCCGATTAAGGCGACAAAAGGTTTTGACGGCCTTATAACTAAACTACTCAAAGCCATTATTTCTTTCTTTATTAAAAAACCCGCGTAACTCGGCAAAAATTTCGGCACACCAACAATTGAAGCATGAGCTCGATGCGCTGCGGCAAAGGCATCATTTACATAAATATCCGCCAAACTCGCGAGACCCGCGGCAAATTTTTGGTCGTTTTTCTCTTCGCCTGGATGAAAGCGTAAATTTTCCAAAAGCATTACTTCTCCGGTTTTCATTGCGTCAATTTTTTTCAAACCCTTCTTCCCTTCCCAATCTGTCGGCACGGTTCCTCTCATCAATAAAAGCTTTCCAAGTACAGCACCAACCGGCTTCAAGCTTAAATTCTTTTTTACTTTTCCATTCGGGTCGCCTAAATGACTCATTAAAATTACTTTTGCCCCCTGCCCTAGCAAATATTTTATCGTTGGCAAAGCCGCGCGAATTCGCGTATCGTCGGCAACAACAATTCTCGCGCCAGATTTTTTAAGCGGCACATTAAAATCAACCCTAACCAAGACTCGCTTGCCTTTTAAATTTTTTGCCTCTTCGATTGTTCGAAGTTTCATATTTTGGTAAGCCTGAACGCATAACCAGTAACCGGTAATTTAAAAATTGACTTTATTCATTACCCATTACTCGTTACTCGTTACTTTTAAATTATTTATCCCCCTCAATTTCTTCGAGTTCCCATGTATCGGCTTCTATTTTTTTGACGACTATCTCTGCCCCCTCCGCTTTTGTTCCTCGCGCGAGCGTGCCAACGTTAAACTTTAAATTTTCCGGATTGATTTCCGAACCATGTTCAATCACGCTACCAAGACCAATAACAATTTTTGTTACTGATTTCAAATGATTCTTTTCGGCGTGATCTAAAACTAATTTTAAAATTCTGTCTGCTTCGTGTAGGTCGTGCATAATAAATTACGGATTAAAAAATTCAAAGTAACAACTTAATGCGTTGCGCAGGTCATGCAAGGATCGTAAGCGCGGACCATCATATTTATTTTCCATTTTCTGTCCCGCTCATCTTTAACATCCACTTCGTTTAAATATTTTTCTAAATCATTTTCTAAATTATCCAAAAATTGAGCCGTTGGGGTTATAATATTGCAAGCGCGAATCACGCCATACTTATCAATTTTATAATAATGATAAAGTGTGCCGCGCGGAGCTTCGGTCGCCCCGAGCCCTTCGCCATTTTTTAAAGTATATTTTACCATCAAGTTTCTTGATTTCTCGCGTAAATAAATTTTTAATAATTTTTGCACTTCCTCAACACAGTGAACTAATTCCACGGCCTGCGCGTAAATATTATGAAAGGTGTTATAGGTCAAAATTTTACCATTTGGTTTATCAAAAAACGTCAAAAACTTTTTTGCTTCAGGATTTAATAAACGATGATTTAAATTCAAACGAGCAATCGCGCCGGGCATAAAACTTTTTCCGAGATGGCTGGCGCGTTTTGTTGGATCATCTTTAGTTTGTTTTTCCGAAAGTTCTTTATAAAATTTCTTTACCGGGCGAGATGATTGCATATTCGACCCGATTACTCCGTCGTAAAATGCATATTCGCGTGGGGCGACCAATCCCGCGAATTCCACTTCTCTTTCGTATTTTGGATAATCAAGCGCCCGAAAAAATTTTGCTACGCCGATTGCCGCTTCAACTACCAGCTCGGTTTCATCAATTAACTCTCTGATTATTTTATCATCAAGAACTCTTCTAAATCCTCCGATTTCCGTCACAATTAAATGCATGCTTCTCCCGCCAACCACATCTTTAATTTTATTCCCGAAATCACGAATCAAGATAATTTTTTGGGCAAGATTCGGATATTTTTTTATCAGATCAATATCGCTTTCATATTTAAAAAAATCTCCCAGCGACAAAAAGAAAAGATGAGCCGCGTGGCTTTGAATCGGCTCGGCAAGCACGAGGACTTTTCGCAAACGTTCAATCTGCGGATTAATCTTTACGCCGAACGCGTTTTCTATTGCCTTAATGCTTGTGATATTATGTGCCACAGAACAAATTCCGCAAATGCGCGAGGTCACAATCGGCGTTTCAATATAATTTCTGTTTAAAATTATTGATTCAATCAAGCGTCCCCCGATTGTAACTTTCATTTTGGCGTTTTTAATATCGCCGGCAAGCATGTCTGCAAAAAAACTGGCATGCCCTTCAATTTTTGCAAGGTGGCTTATTTTTATTTTCATAATTTATTTTTCCAGTTTCAAAAAATCATCTTCCGCGCCGTAAGTTTCCATAATTTCACGAAGATATTTTTTTCCAACTAATTTTTCAATATTTTTTAAATGCTTTTTAATCTGCGGTCCGGCGCCAGGAAGCGGCCCGCGGCAACCGTAACAAAATCTTTTACTGCGCAAACATATTGCCTTACATCCGCCAAGGGTAATCGGCCCCAGGCATGGCTCCCCCTTTTGCAAGAGACATTCAAATCCCTGGGCTTGACACTCGAAGCAAACCGGTCTTTGGGGAATTCTTGGTTCCCGACCCAAAATAATATCTGAAATAATTTTATAAAACTCATCTTGATCGATTGGGCAACCGGGAATTGTGTAGTCAACTTTTACTACTTTAGAAAGCGGCACAACCCTGGGGTTTTGAATGCGCTGATATTTTGGATAAACGTATTTAACTTTTTCATTTTTATTTTTTTCCGTGTAATTTTTTATTTCCTGAACACCGCCGAGATGGGCGCACGAACCGATTGCCACTAAAATTTTTGATTTTTTTCTTAAGTTTTTTAAATATTTTATATCTTCCTCGGTAAGCGGCGTTCCCTCAACTATTGCGATATCATAGTTTGGTCGTTCCCGTTTTTCTTCCGCCCAGGCAAAATTTCCTAAATCAAAAACCTGAAAAAGATCCAATAATCTCTTTCCTAAATTTAAAATTTCCACCTGACAACCTTCGCAACAAGTCATGCTGGCAATAGCTAATGTTGGCCTTTTCATTAATTTTATTCAAGTTTATTTTATTATACCACTTTTTAAAAACTATGAAAAACGATATAATTCACATGTATGATATTCAAAAATCGAGCTGAGGCCGGAGAAGAATTGGCGGCGGACTTGGACAACTTCAAGAGCAAGCCAGACACGATTATTCTCGCCCTTCCCCGCGGCGGAGTGGTGGTTGGATATGAGGTGGCAAAAATTTTAAATTTGCCGCTTGATATTGTTGTCCCCCGAAAAATCAGCGCGCCGGGAAATCCCGAATTCGCGATCGGCGCGATAACCGAAACGGGCGAAGGCGTTTTTGACGAGATGACCGTCGGGGCTTATGGAATTACTGAATCATATTTACAAAATGAAATTAAAGAAGAAAAAGCCGAAGCAGAACGCCGGCTAAAACTTTATCGCAGCAATCGCGAACCGCTTGATTTGAAAAATAAAATCGCTATCATTGTTGACGATGGTTTGGCAACCGGACTTACGATGCGCGCCGCTATAAAAACCGTAAAAAAACTTGGCGCGGAAAAAATTATTGTCGCAATTCCGGTTACTTCTCCCGAAGCGGCGGAAATAATTAAAAAAGAAGTTGATGAAATAATTTATCTTGAAGCGCCGGCATTTTTCGGCGCGGTCGGATCTTTTTATCATGAGTTTCCACAAATAACTGATGAAGAAGTAATTGATCTTCTAAAAAATTCAGAAAATTTCGGGAAATAAAATTTTGCCTACAATAAAACTCCGCCCCAGCGGATTTTTTTAATAAAAAAGTTGGTCCGAACTAACGAACCAACCTATAGCTGTTGTGATGGAGATTATAGCCTGCAATGCCGGAGCGTGCGTTCGGTCCAGTACTCGAGCCGCCGCGCCTCGTCTTCGGTGATTTTCTCGACCACCCTACCCCAATGGAGGGCAACGAGGTCTCCGGCCGAAAGGCGCGGGAAAAGTCGCGTATCACGCCGAGCGGGATGTTCTGTTTCGCCTTCGAGTTCAGAAATGAACCGTCCGTCTTTTCGCCGGAGAGATCTTGAAAAGACAATAAGCTCCGGACCACGACCAACCGAAATGACTCTACCCCAACCAATGCGGCAAAGTTCCTGGCCGATAGACCCGCGCTCAACTTGTCCGGAAAGGCCGCCGATGACAAACACGTGGAAGCTGTGGTGCGGCCGGTGGTCGGAATGGACGCGAGCGATCGCTTCTTCGGCTGCTGGCGGAGCGATCTTTCCTTCGTTGGCCAAACCTCGAATCAGCTCTTTTAGATCTTCGGGACGGACACGCTCGAGCAGATCGTTGCCAATCCAATAGGCGTCAACAACCCGTGGATCGAGCCAATCCGTGATCCCATTCGCCGTGGCGATAAGCCTCATATAGGCCGTGGCCGCGTTGAATTGTCCGAGCAGTTCTCGCGCCTGGTTGTCGCTCACCTTGGACTTCAATGTCAAATATTGATAGAGTCTTTCCTTGTCGCGTCCCGCCGGACCGCAAAAACCGAATGTGTTCGGGTAAAGCGCGTAAAGCGCCGCCCGTTCATGTTTTTTTCCCATCACGCTCCTCCTTTCCCCTCTTTGTTTTGAAATTCGTCCAAAACAGCAAGGCAACCCGTAGCCTCCTCTTCCGAGATCTGTCTCATTCCAATATTGCCCTGCACCAATATCCAATCATCTTTTTTAATCTTTGGCAAGAGCGATGTATCAATATCGAAAATTTCGCCACCATTCTTAACGGTGGCTTTATTTTTATTAACTTTTTCAATTTTACATGGAATGCCGAAACACATACTAAACCTGAGTTGTTTTTATTTTTTTAATTTTTGAAACCAAATCTATAACAAAAACTACTCCCCAAAACATCAATAAACTTCCGAAAAAAATCTGCCAATCAAAGATATGTTTTTGCGCCATTTCAAGCAAACTGGTAATCGGCGCGCCGAGCGATAAAATACACGCTGCGGTTGAAACTTTTATATATTTCAGGCCAGAATACCAAGTTAAAACGTAACCCAAAAGAAAAACTGCTGTAATCCAAACCCAACTCAATTCCGCTGCTCCCACACCACTAAGCAATTTGATCTGCCCGGTTGCTGCCCAAAAAATAAAAATAAATAAAAATCCAAAAAACATTCTCCCCCAGGCGAGGACTTTTGGAGAAATATTTTCCAATGCTTTCTTGGAAATAACTTGTTCTACCGCCCAAAATAAAGTCGCGAACAAAACCAGAAGCTCGCCATAACTGAATTTAAATCCGCCAAAAATTTTTAAAAGCATCGCGTTGCCGAGCATTAGCAAAAGCGCGCCGATCACCAAATTCTTATTAATTTTTTCTTTCAAAAATAATGCTGCTAAAACTATCACGCAAAGAAACATCGTTTTGTGGACAAATGAAGTCGTCGCTCCGCTTGTCATTGCCAAGCCTTTGAAAAAAAATAAAAATGGAATGCTCCCGCCGACTAAACCAATCAAAACCAATGTTCCCCATTCTTTAATTTTTAATTTTGCAAGCGTCCGCCATTCCTTGAACCAAAAAATTAAACAAAGCAAAATCGCGGCCACCACAAAATTTTTCAAACCGGTAAAAATATCAGAATTGATAACTTTAACGCCGAATTGATTTACAAAAATAGAAACGCCGGAAATTATCGCCGTTCCCATAATCAATAAATATCCCTTCTTCATGCCCATAAAATCAATCTCTCATTATTATAAATTGTACCGTAAGCGAAGCACAAAGCGACACGCATCCCGTTATAAGCAATCCTTGTTTGCTAAAAATCCATCCTAAAATAAAAAAGGCAGCTGTTGCTAGCGGGAGAACCACTGTTCCGCAAATATCACGTAAATTTTGATTATCCATTTAAATAAAATTAAATCGCTCCGCGAATATCTTTCAGTTCCGCCCAAGAAAAAACCGGACCATCTTCGCAGACAAAAAAACTTCCCACGGCGCAATGATTGCAAACTCCGACACCACAATGCATTCTTCGTTCAAGCGAAAGAAAAATATCGCTGTCCAAAAAAGCCAATTCTTTTAATTTCTTAATGACAAATTTATACATCGTGGGCGGTCCACACAAAAATGCTACCGGATTATCATAAAGTTTTACTTTATTAAATAAAGTTGTTACCACTCCCGTCCCGCAAGCCATCGGGGTTTTCCCTCCCTTTGGTTTATCAAGGGTAATATGTAAATCAATTTTTTTCTTCCACTCGTCGTAATTCTTCACAAAAAGCAAATCATTTTCGTCGCAAGCCCCATAAAAAATTTGTACCTTTTTGTATTCCTCGCGATTTTTCATAATTTCCCAAATCGCCGGACGCAATGGTTCAAGTCCAAGTCCGCCGGCAACCAAAAGCAAATTTCTTTGTTTTCCCATTTCAACTGGAAACGGCCGGCCGTACGGACCCCGCACCCCAACCTTCTCCCCCACTTTCATATTATGCAGCGCTCCGGTCACCATTCCGGCTTTTCGGACACATAATTCAAATTTATTTTTTAATGACGGATCAGAGCAAATAGAAATCGGCGCTTCGCCAAACCCCGGCAGAGAAATCTGCACAAACTGCCCGCTCCGAACATTAAATCCACGCGGCGCGACAAAAGTAAATAATTTAGACTTTGAACCCTCGTCCTCAATTTTTAAAATTTTTACTGGTTCTGGCTGATATTGATTTTTCATAGCTCCGCTAACACTTTAAAAATATTTATGCTCGCCGGACAGACCTTTGCGCATCTGCCGCAACCAACGCAGCCCATAATTTGGAATTGGTCTGGAATTCTTACAAATTTATGGTAATACCAAAAATGAATTCTCTCGGCTGTTGTTTTTAAAAATTTATGCCCTCCGGCAACTTCGGAAAAATCATTATAAAAACATGCCCCCCAAGTCCGCCGACGAGTACCGCCGTCACCTACTAAATCCGGCTGGTCTTTTATATCAAAACAAAAGCAAGTTGGGCAAATCAAAGTACACTTCCCGCACTCAATGCACCGGTTACCAAGATTTTCTTCCCAGATTTCTTTTTTATAATTTTTTCTAAGCGCGTCGCGATATTTAACCATCATCGGATCAAGCCCTTCTTCTTTAATCGGACCGGCGTACGCGATGTGTTCATAATTTTTATACCCAAAATCTTCCAAAACTTTTTGCCCTTCTTCCGATCCGGTATAAACAAAATAATTTTTGCCCTGCACTTCAAAAAATATATCAAACTGCAAATGTTCTAAAATATCTTCTTCGTATTTAATCTGGAAAAGATTTTGCTCTACATTTTCCGGAATCAAACTTTGGCCAATGATAAGTGTCTGCCGCATGCGTTCCTGGTACCAGGGATCACGCTCAAAGACTTGGTTTAACATTACAATTGCTTTCAGATCGACTGGATTAATACCAAAAATCACCTGCTTTTCCGCCTTTTTAATTTCAGCCATTTTATCCTTTCTGTATTCAAAAAGAGTTTCCTCTGGCGGAACTAAAAATCTTTTGAATGAATGCAACGGTGGCTCGGAAATAATTTTTACTTTTTCCGCATCCTCCACTTCCGCATAAACAACTTCTCCTGGACGTTTTTCCGGCGCCCAAACTTTATAGCCGCGCTTCATCAAAAAGGCGATGAATTTTTGCAATTCACTGTGTGTCATAAAAGATTTGACATTAAAACATTATAACATAAAAAATAACGGGCATAAACCCGCCTCTTTTGCCATCAAGATATATTATAAGCTACGAACCATTCCTCAGCCATTTTTTATTCCAACCAACCCAATTTTTAAAAATCAAAACACAACCAATAAAAACCCCGAATATATCCGCCACTAAATCGTTTGCCACATCAACTACAATCGGCTGATTGGAATCAAAAAACATGTGTGTCCCCCACCAAATATCTCCCTGCATTTGAAAAAATTCCCAAAAAAATGATAATGACAAAATTAAAACACCCATAATTAAAATAACATCCATTCTTTCGGGTGCGCCATTTTTAATTTTTAAAATTTCATAAAGCATTGCCGCCATTATTACAAAAGCTGCGGGGATAACCGTATGAACAATTAAATCATATTCAAAAAATTTTATAT
>JBMORR010000041.1:0-1961 GCA_049322595.1 Patescibacteria group bacterium
CCTTATGGAGCGGCAAAGTTTTCCATAGAAGCGTATTTACATTGTTTCTGGAAAAATTATGGAATGTCATACATTGCCTTGCGTCTGGCTAATGTTTACGGTCCGCGGCAAAGTTCAGAGGGGGAGGCTGGTGTCATTGCTATTTTTACCGGCAAAATGCTTGGGGAAAAACAGCCGATAATTTTTGGGAGCGGGAAGCAGACCAGAGATTACGTTTATGTTGATGATGTTGTCCGGGCAAATATTTTAGCATTAAAATCAAAAAAGACGGGAGCGTTTAACGTTGGCACTGGCAAAGAGACAAATGTTCTCAATCTTTTTAAAGTGTTAAAAAAATTGACAGGATCGAAACTCAGCGAAGTCCATGGCTTTCCAACAGGCCAAAAAAATAAAGGAGCGGCCCTGACAGTCGGAGAACAGATGAGAAGTTCTCTTGATTATTCAAAAATCCGCCGTGAACTAGGCTGGAAACCAAAAGTGAATTTGGATAAAGGATTGGAACTAACCGTAAAATGGTTTAGAAAAAATTTATAATTATTGACAGCTGCCCGCGCTTGATAATTGAATTGTAATTTGATGTTTTTACGAAATTTTTTCCATCGTTATTTTGCTAACGGCATGACACGAGAGTTGAAGGAACTTTTTTGGTCAACGGCGATTTTGGATTTCGCCATTTCGGCTGTTGGTGTTTTTGAGCCGATTTATCTTTATACTTTGGGTTTTTCTTTATCTAAGATATTAATTTTTTACATCGCTGTTTACGCGTTGTATTTTTTATTAGTGCCACTTGGAGGTAAGTTTGCCAGGGCCCGCGGCTATGAACACGCCATTCTTTTTTCTACGCCCTTTCTAATCCTTTTTTATTTATCATTATTCGCCATTCCCTATCATCCGTTTTTTATCGTAAGCGCGATTCTCTCTTTGGCCATTCAAAAAACTCTTTATTGGCCGGGGTATCATGCCGACTTTGCTCGTTTTGGGAAAGATGGATCGCGCGGCAAGGAAATTTCCAATTTGGTTGTATTGGACTCCATTGTTATGATTTTAGGTCCGGCGTTTGGGGGCGTTGTTATTGCGACCATGGGCTTCAAAGTTTTATTTATTATTGTTTCCTTTTTGATTTTAGTTTCAAATATTCCGCTCCTTACCACACCGGAAAAGTTTGTGCCAGTCCCTTTTTCTTATAAAGATTCCATGAAAAGGCTCGTTGCTCCAGAAAACAGAAGGAGACTTTTTGCTTATTGTGGTTTCGGGGAGGAGCATTTAGCTGGTTACCTTTGGCCAATTTTTATTTTTATGATGATACCAGCTTTCGCTTCTATCGGTTTTTTGGTTTCCGCCTCGGTTTTTGTGGCGACAATTTTGACTTTATATATAGGGAGAATAACCGACGAAGAATCAAGGCATGAGGTTTTAAAAATTGGAGTTGTTTTTACGGCTTTTACCTGGCTTATCAGGGTCTTGGTGGTTTCTGGCATCGGAGTTTTTATGGCCGATTCATTATACAGAATTTCAAGAAGAACAGTCGGTGTTCCACTCGCGGCTATTACTTATGAGGAGGCAAAAAGAACCAGCGTAATGAACACAATAGTTTTTCTTCAGATGGCCTTGGTTTTGGGAAAACTTATTGTAAGCGTGCTTGCTCTTATAATTCTTTTCTTTTTTCCGGACAGTTGGATCGCGGTTTTTATTTTAGGAACAATGATGGCGGCGTTATACGCTTTAATCTAAATATAAAATGGATTTGACTGATTTAAATGTTATAAAAAATTTTTGTAAAAAATATGGTGTTCGCCCTTCGAAAGAATTTGGTCAAAATTTTTTAATAGACAATGAAGTTTTAGAAGAGATGGTCCGGGTGGCTGATTTAAAAAAAGATGATATTGTTTTGGAAATTGGTCCGGGGTTTGGCGTTTTAACTTCCGAATTGGTTAAGAGGGTTAAGCAGGTAACGGCAATCG
>JBMORR010000042.1:0-1928 GCA_049322595.1 Patescibacteria group bacterium
GCCGCGGCAATTGCCACCTCATCCATGATAACAGACTTGGTAAAGGGAAAGGCACTTGATGAAGCAGCTAAAGTGACTAAAGCGAATATTGCTGATTCTTTGGGCGGGTTGCCTCCAATTAAGCTGCATTGTTCGGTTTTAGCAATTGAGGCCCTTCAAAATGCGATTAAAAAATTAAAGAAATAATTTTATGAAAGATAAAGTTAAAAAAATTTTGGACGAAATACGACCTTCCCTTCAGGCTGATGGCGGTGATGTTGAATTGGTTGATGTTGATGAAAAGAGCGGCGTGGTAAAGGTTAAGCTGGTGGGCGCTTGCCACCATTGCCCTATGGCCGCGATGACATTAGAGCAGGGAATCGCGAGAGTTTTGAAGGCAAAAATTAAAGAAGTGAAAGAGGTGCGGGCTGTTTAAATTTATGAAACGAATATATTTTGATCATTCAGCCACAACGCCGATTTCCCCCGAAGTTTTACAGGCAATGTTGCCATATTTAAAAAATGATTTTGGCAATGCGTCATCACTTCATAGTTTTGGGCAAAAGGCTCGGGCTGGAGTAGAAAAAGCGCGGGAAGATGTAGCAAAATTTTTATCCTGCGAGCCAAAGGAAATTATTTTTACTTCTGGTGCAACTGAGAGCAATAATCTCGCTATTTTGGGTTTTATCCGGCGGGCGCGGGCGCTTGACCCAAAAAGAAAAATTCACGTGATTACTTCGGCAATTGAACATCCAGCCGTTCTTGAAGTTTGCAGAGAATTGAAAAAAGAGGAAGTTGATGTAACCTATTTGCCGGTGACAAAAAATGGCTTAGTAAAAGTGGGCGACGTGGAGAAGGCAATCAAGTCAGAAACGATTTTAATTTCCATAATGTACGTTAATAATGAAGTAGGAACAATCCAGCCGATCCAGGAAATTGGAGAATTAGTTAAAAAAATAAATTCTGGGCGCGGCAAGCAGGAAAAAATTTATTTTCATACCGACGCAGTTCAGGCAGCAAATTTCTGCGATTGTCGAGTTGATGTTTTGGGGGTTGATATGCTGTCTATTTCGGCGCATAAAATTTACGGACCAAAGGGGGTCGGAGTTTTATTTGTGCGGAAGGGTACACCGATTTATCCGATTATTTTTGGCGGACATCAGGAACAGGGAACTCGTTCGGGAACAGAGAACGTGGCGGGGATTGTCGGACTTGGGAAAGCGATGGAATTGCTAAATCAAAAGGCAAAAATTAAAAGTCAAAATTTAAGGATAAAAAAATTGCGTGATAAATTGGTGCGGAAAATATTGGAAAAAATTCCCGATGCGATTTTAAGCGGTGATCCGGAGAAGCGTGTTCCCGCGAATGCAAGCTTTTGTTTTAAAAATGTTGAAGGAGAGAGTATTTTATTAATGCTTGATATGGAGGGGTTTGCTATTTCTACTGGCTCAGCCTGTTCTTCGGGATC
Organism: Patescibacteria group bacterium; assembly: GCA_049322595.1. GTDB lineage: Bacteria > Patescibacteriota > Patescibacteriia > XYB2-FULL-38-15 > XYB2-FULL-38-15 > JAHIRI01. Next base: position 1,448 of record JBMORR010000042.1, read on the forward strand.
TCTTGAACCATCACATGTTCTTTCGGCCATGGGGATTTCTCCGATTATTTCTCATGGTAGTCTGCGCATAACTTTAGGAAAGGATAATAATGAAGAAGAGGTGGGGCGTTTACTTAAAATATTGCCCGAAATTATTGAGAGGTTACGCGAGATGTCGCCCATAAAGAATTAATTGTTGTTAAATGAAAATTTTTAGTGCCATTAAAAATTTTTTTAGACTTTTTACCATCTTAATTTTCAAAGATTGGTTTTTTAGATTACTATTTTTTTTCTCGCTTGGGGTAAATCTATTCATCTGGTTTTTTCTTTACTCGGAATTCTATTCCCTTCGAGGAACAGGGGAGAATTTCCCTTTGCATTATAATATATATTTTGGGATAGATTTTATCGGCAGCTGGTACCAGATATTTATAATGCCCTTAGTTGGAACTTTTTTTATATTTATTAATTTTATTCTGGCGGACATAATTTATTTGAAAGA
>JBMORR010000043.1:0-14514 GCA_049322595.1 Patescibacteria group bacterium
TTTATTTTTTAATTTTGCCGCGAAAGACTCGGCGTAGTTATCTTTGTTTTTGAGCGTCGCTAAGGTGTTTTTTATTTCTTTATTATCGACATTTAAAACACCACATTTTTCAAGAAGACCAATCTGCCCAAATATTGAGTATCCCAAACCCATGCGCGGTTGGTTTGAAGGATTGTAGGTTGTTTCAAAAATATAGGCCGGATATTTATTGTCTTCTAAAAATTTTTCCAATTTTCCACCGGCAGCCAATCCCATAATTTTTGCTTTTCTTTTTTTAGCATCAGCGGCAGCGGATAAAGTTTCTTCGGTATTGCCGGAATAACTTGAAAGAATCACAAGAGTTTTTGGACCGACGTAAGCGGGGAGAGTATAGCCGCGGACGACTTCCAGCGGTTTTTTTAATTTGTCGGAAAAAAGAGTTTGGATTAAATGTCCCCCGAGTGCCGATCCGCCCATTCCGGAGATAACAATATTTTCCACGTTGCGATAATTCGCGGGAATTTTTATTTTCTGAACTTCCTGCCAAGCACTTGTGCATTGCTCGGTTAAAAGTTCAATAGAAAACAAGAGTTTTGCTTTGTCTAATTTTTTGATTTTTTGCGAAGTTGTCATATTTATTTTTGTCATTGCGAGCGAGGCCGAAGCCGAGCGTGGCAATCCCACGAATGAGGTTGCTTCGTCGCTCCGCTTCTCGCAATGGCATTATCATTTATTTCTCTATTTTATCATCTTTAAGGTAAATAAAAAAGCCCGGGATAGACCCGGGCAAAAGTGTGTTATTTATTAAACAACTTCTTTCTTCGTAAGGTTTTGTGGTAACCAATAGCAAATCGGTGTGCCTCGTCGCGAACTTTAAGGAGAATGTCTTTATGTAATTCGGCGATACGGATGAGTTCCGGATTTTTTGGATCAGCAATTAAGCGATTTTGTTTCCGGTCAAAGCCTTTGGCAATACCAAGTACCGGAATTTTTATTTTGCGTTCAGTTAAAATTTCTCGGACAGCGTTAATTTGTCCCCAGCCGCCGTCAACTAAAATTAAATCCGGCAGCGGCCAATCCGTAGTATGTTTTAATCTGCGCGTCATCACTTCTTTCATCATCCCGACGTCATTCGGTGTGGTCAGAGTTTTAATACGAAATTTTCTGTATTCGTTTTTGTTTGGTTTTCCGTCCATGAAAACAACCATACTGCCGGTTGCTGAAGTTCCGCTCGTATTTGAAATATCATAACCTTCAATTCGGCCGAAAATATTGATACCGAACTTTTCTATGCGATTTTTTGTCTCATCACTTTTTATGACCGCAACATCTTGAATGTGCTCCAGAGAAAAAATTTGGTTGCGGAGCCGTGCCGCCTCTTCAAAATTTTTTTGGCGGCTCGCGGTGGCCATTTCTTTCTTTAAATTTTTAATTATTTTTTCTTTTTTGCCTTCAAAAAACAAAATCAAATTGCGAATCAGGCGGCGATAATCTTTTTGTGAAATCAAATCGGCGCATGGTCCAGGACATTGTTTTAGATGGTAATATAGACACGGCCGTTTTGGCATAACGGTACAATCACGAAAAGGAAAAATTCGGCGGCGAAGAATATCCAATGCCGCGCGGAGCGAGGAAGCGCTAGTATAGGGTCCAAAAAGTTTAGCAATTTGTTTTTTCTTTTCTGCCGGCGACATTCGTGCTAACTCTAAACCGCGGAGAAGAATGATACGCGGAAATTTTTCACGCGTGAAAACAACATACAAAAACGATCTATCGTCTTTCTCTTTTATATTATATTTAGGCAAATATTTTTTTATCAAATTTGCTTCCAAAATCAAAGCTTCAATCACCGTAGGAGTTTTTTGAAAATCAATTTTGGCAATTTCCGCGACAAGGTTTTCTAGCCGCCGATCGTGCGGTCGGTCAAAATAACTTTTTACCCGATCGCGGAGAGAAGTTGCTTTTCCGATATAAATAATCTTACCCGCGGCGTCTTTCATTAAATACACACCCGGGTTTTTGGGAAATTTTTTAATTTTTTCTTTTATGTTTGCCATATTGACTTTTTTGTTTTTTTGTTTCAAGATATTTTTGGAGGAGGTGGCAAATGATGATAGCATGCATCAAAGAGAGGAAGTGGCAGGGGACCATTCTCTACGCAATCGTCATTGCTCTTCGCTATAGCGGAACGAAGTTACCCGGCAGTTTTAGCGGCGATACAATGATTATTCTTGGAGACGAGACCAAGGTCATTCGGCAGCTTCAAGCGGCAATGAATAAATTCCAGGAGCGGGCGCCAGTCGCGGGCATCACAAGGGAATTGAAGATGTTCTGCGACAAATACGGTATTGCGATCAGCCCGAAGTGGAGGATTGCGGGCGATGTATAATCCCTCGTTCCCGTCGTTTACCTGACCACAAGCCAATGTGGTCTTTTTTATTATCAAACGAGCGAGATCCCGGAGTACTACGGAACGGCGAGCGCGGATAATAAAAGGATAGTCCCTTTATTTTAAAATTTTTTTCAAATACTGTCCGGTGTAAGATTTTGGATTTTTTGCCAGTTCTTCCGGTGTGCCGGTTGCGATCAATTGTCCGCCCGCATCGCCGCCGTCCGGCCCGAGATCAATAACCCAGTCAGCTGTTTTTATAAAATCTAAATTATGCTCAATAACCACAACGGTATTTCCTAAGCTGACTAAGCGATGTAAAACTTCCAGTAATTTTTCTACATCAGCGTAATGCAAACCAACAGTTGGTTCGTCCAAAATATAAATTGTGCGGCCAGTAGAACGGCGGGCGAGTTCGGCGCCAAGTTTTATTCTTTGCGCTTCACCGCCGGATAAAGTTGTTGCCGCTTGTCCGAGCGTCAGATATTGCAAGCCAACTTCGCGGAGAATTTTTAATCGATCATAAACAGGGGGAATATTTCTAAAAAATCCCTCAGCTTCTTCTATGGTCATCTCTAAAACGTCGTGAATGTTTTTTTCTTTATATTTTATGGCCAGAGTTTCCCGATCAAAACGAGTTCCTTTACAAACGGGGCAAGTAACATAAACTGCCGGCAAAAAATGCATTTCAATTTTAATCAACCCGGCCCCCTCGCAATTTTCGCAGCGTCCACCCGGAACATTAAAACTGAATCGACCCGGTTCGTAACCGCGAGCGCGGGATTCCGGCATCGCAGCAAAAAGCTCGCGGATGTGCGTCCAAGCCCCGGTATAAGTGACAGGGTTTGACCGGGGAGTTCGGCCAATTGGAGATTGGTCAATAACAATAACTTTGTCTAAATAATCCAAGCCTTCAATTCGCGCGTGTTTTCCAATCTGCCAGTTTGTATGATTTAGTTTATTGGAAAGCCCTTTATATAAAATATCGTTTACAAGAGTGCTTTTTCCCGATCCGGAAACTCCGGTTACACAAACGAATCTTTTAAGCGGAATTCTGACATCGATATTTTTTAAATTATTTTCCGTCGCTCCAACAATTTTTATTTGGCCGGAAGAAAAATATTTTTTATCGCTATCAACGTGGCGGCGTTTTTCCGGAACCTTAATTTCTTTGTCTCCTCGGAGATAAGCCGCGGTCAGAGATTTTTTATCTTGTAAAACATCGGGCATCGGGCCAGCGGCAACGATTTCTCCACCGTGCGTTCCCGCGCCCGGACCAAGATCGACCAAATGGTCGGCCATCCAAATTGTTTCCGGATCATGCTCAACAACGATAACGGTATTGCCGATATCTCGTAAATTTGCCAGAGTGGCTAATAATTTCTCATTGTCTTTCGGATGCAAACCGATGGTTGGCTCATCTAAAATATAAAGTGCTCCGACCAAACGTGAGCCAACCTGCGAAGCGAGACGAATGCGTTGCGCTTCCCCGCCCGAAAGAGTCCCTGCTGTGCGGCCTAAAGTTAAATATCCCAAACCGACATTAAGCATAAATTGAAGCCGGCTCATAATTTCTCTTAAAATAGTTTCCGCAATCTCAAGTTCGGTAGTATTTAATTTTTGTACAGATGTTTTTGTTTTTTCTTTCCCGGTCAAGGCGCCAAAAAAATCGTGTGCTTCTTCTATAGACATTGTTGTTACTTCCACAATATTTTTTTTGCCAACAAAAACGTGTAAACTTTCTTTTCTAAGTCTCGCGCCTTTACAGTCTGGACATAATTTTTCAGAAAATAAAGATTCGGTGCCAAGACCGTGGCAGGTTTCGCAGGCGCCATAGGGACTATTGAAAGAAAAAAGCCGAGGCTCAATTTCCGGAAAAGAAAATCCGTCGTCAGGACAAGAATATTTTGAAGACATTACAACTTCTTCGCCATTATCTAAAATGACCGTTGCTACGCCTTCGCCATGTTTTAGGGCTGTTTCCATTGCCTCGGCCAAACGCGCCCGCAAGCCTTTATTATTTTCCAGCGGCCAGCCAAGAGTAATTTTATCTACAACCAAATCAATGTTATGTTGTTTGTAGCGAGCAAGGACAATTTTATTTCTAAGTTCTCTGAACTTTCCGTTAACACGCACTTCGGAAAAGCCGTCGTTGTATAAATTATAAAGTAGCTGATAATATTCTCCTTTTCTTCCGCGAACAACTGGCGCGAGGATCGTGATGCAATCACTTAATTTTACTGCCGAATTTTTGTTTTCCTTATGGATTTCTGAGGTTTTTCTTAAAATTAAGTCCACCATTTCTTCAACGGTCATTTTTCTGATTTCTTTTTCACAGACTGGGCAATGCGGTTTTCCGACGCGCGCGAAAAGAACGCGGAGGTAATCGTAGATTTCCGTGATAGTGGCGACGGTTGAGCGGGGATTGGCGCTATGGGCTTTTTGGTCAATAGAAATCGCCGGTGATAATCCTTCAATCTCATCAACATCCGGCTTGTCCATTTGTCCTAAAAATTGCCGGGCGTAGGCGGAAAGGGATTCAACATAACGCCGCTGGCCTTCGGCAAAAATTGTATCAAAAGCCAATGAAGATTTTCCTGAGCCAGACAATCCGGTAAAAACCGTCATTTTATTTCTCGGAATTTCAAGAGACACGTTTTTTAAATTATGTTCCCGAGCTCCTTTTATAATTATTTTATCTTGCATAATTTTAGAGGTATTTGAAACGAATAATTTCGACCATGTCAGATTTTTTGAGATTATTTTTTTTCAGAAGATGATTGATTGCTTTCTGGCTAATTCCTGATTTTTCGAGGTCACTTATTTGGGATTTTTTTATTTCTGTTATTTTTAATTTTATTTTCCAGTCAGTTCCGCCGTAAGAATAAGCGTTGTAAGTGCGTCCGATTTTATATTTATCAAATTCGTTTCCCGTCCGGATGGTCAAGGTTTTAGTTTTTCCGATAATTGATTTTTTATAAGCGGAGGGAAAAAATATTTTAAACATGATATTGACTTATTTTAATATTATTTGTAATAATTTAATTGTACGGTTTTGGTTCGCCACTTTTGGCGGACTACCGTCCGAGGGAAAAGGAGGTGGAAAGACAGAGATGGACAGGCAGTTCTTCGTGCGTTCGATGCGGAAGCGCGGGCCGCCGAGGTCGTCGTTCTGATCAACGCGAGCTTCACAGGAAGGTGAAATGTCGGGGCGCCCCTGACACGGGACGGAGATTGCCAGTTTAGCGGTAAAGCGCTGTCACAGAAATGTGAACCGGCAAATACTCCGGCAGCCCCAATCCCATTATGTTGTTCTCTTCCTCTGTCCTCGGGGCGTGCCATTTGGCGCGTTCCGAGGTTTTTTTAATTCCCGGATTTCATCTCGAAGTAATGCCGCCAATTCAAATTGTAAATTTTTTGCCGCTTCTTTCATCTGGCTTTCTTTTTCTTTTATAATTTCTCCAACATCCCTTCCTTTTTCACCAAGCAAATCCAATTCCAAGATTCTTCTTTCTTTGGCATCTTGTTTTTTTGTTGCCCTACCAATAATATCTTTTATAGTTTTTTGAATTGTGCGCGGCGTGATGGCGTGTTTTTTATTATACGCGATTTGTATTTTTCTTCGGCGTTCAGTTTCTTTGATCGCTCGGTCCATCGAGCCGGTAATTTGGTCGGCATAAAGGACAACCTGGCCGTGGACATTTCTCGCGGCGCGACCGATTGTTTGGACTAATGAAGTTTCACTTCGTAAAAATCCTTCTTTGTCCGCGTCTAAAATGGCGACAAGAGTCACTTCCGGTAAATCCAAACCTTCGCGCAAAAGATTAACGCCAACCAAAATATCAAACCGTCCTTGACGGAATTCGGTTAAAATTTTTATTCGGTCCAGGGTTTCTACTTCGCTGTGCAAATATTTAGTTTTAAATTTTTTCTTTTCAAGATAATCAGACAGATCCTCGGCCATTTTTTTGGTTAAGGTTGTAACAAGCACGCGTTCGCCACGTTCCACCCGTTCGGCGATTCTTTCCATTAAATCATCAACTTGGGATTTTTCATCTTTATTTTTTGGAGTAATCGGCCGGACAATAATTTCCGGGTCGATCAATCCGGTCGGACGGATAATTTGTTCAATAATTTGCGAGCTATGTTCCAGTTCGTAATTTCCCGGAGTGGCTGAAGTATAAATTGTCTGGGGCATTCGTTTTTCAAATTCTTCAAACTTAAGCGGTCGGTTGTCGGCGGCGGAAGGCAGGCGGAAGCCAAACTCTATTAAAGATTTTTTCCGCGAAGCATCGCCCTCATACATTCCCGCAAGCTGGGGGATGGTGACATGCGATTCGTCAATTACCAAGAGCCAGTCTTTGTCCTTTCCGAAATAATCAAACAAGGTTTCCGGAGGTTCGCCCGCGGCGCGTCCGGAGAGATGTCTTGAATAATTTTCAATGCCATGACAGAACCCGACTTCTTTTATCATTTCCAAATCATAATTGGTCCGTCGCTCGAGTCTTTCGGCTTCAAGTAATTTTCCCTCTTTATTAAAATAATCAAGGCGATCCTTTAGTTCGTTTTTTATATTTTTAAACGCCCGTTCGCGTTCCGGCCCCAAAGTAACAAAATGTTTTGCCGGGAAAACCCAAATATCAGTTGATTCGTCTTTTATTTTTCTTGTTATTGGGTCAATAGTAAAAATTTTATTTATTTTTTGGGCGCTTGATTCCACGCGGTAAATTATTTCTTCGTTTACTGGCATTATTTCCAAAGTTTCTCCGCGCAAACGGAATTCACCGCGTTTTAAATCGGAATTAGTCCGGTGAAATTGCATGGTAATCAGTTGATTTAGTAAATCGGACCGGACAATAGTTTGGTTTTTAGTCAAATGCAAAACAATTTTTTCGTAAGTTTCCGGGGCACCCAAACCATAAATGCAAGAAACTGAGGCAACAATAATTACGTCGCGGCGGGTAAGTAAAGCTTGTGTCGCGGCATGGCGCAGGCGATCAATTTCATCATTAATCATTGCTTCCTTCTCAATATATGTATCGGTCCGCGGCAGATATGCTTCGGGTTGATAATAATCGTAATAAGAAACAAAATATTCCACGGCATTGTCGGGAAAAAATTCGCGGAATTCATTACAAAGCTGCGCAGCTAAAGTTTTGTTATGAGCAATAACAAGCGTAGGCTTGTTAATTTTTTCAATAACATTTGCCACAGTAAAAGTTTTTCCCGAGCCGGTCACGCCGAGTAAAGTTTGATGCGGATATTTTTTTTGTAAACCAGAAAATAGCGCCTCTGCCGCTTTTGGTTGGTCGCCCGCTGGTTTAAATTTCGATTTAAGTTTAAATTTATTCGCCATCATAATAGACTTAACAAAATGCCAAAAAGCCCCCAGAATTCGCCTTCACTAGGGAAGGCCGGGGCGGTTATGTAAAGAAACAAAAATTCTTTCGTTCTTATTGTAAAGGTATAATAGCACAAAAAAATTTTCATGTCAACGATTACTTGACAAAATAGGTTTTTTGGCCTAAGATAAGCAATCACGAATAAAAGGAGGAAAGGGAGGATGATCGTGAGTAATGGGGAAGCGGAACGCGCTGGCCGAAAGACTGCGGACGAAAGCGAGCAAGAAGACGAAGGTCAGGCCGGAGACGGTAACGATACTCTTGAGGTATTGTTCCGGGAAAGGCCGAAACTTTCCGAACTGTTGAGCTCTCGAGCTGTGGTTGCGAAGCAGCCTGGCGATTGGCTTCATCAGGAGGGGGATGAGGTTACCCACTTCGCCTACGTCGTGATGGGACGGGTAAAGATCATCACTGCTGGTGAAATTACTGGTGAAGTCAGATCCCAAGAATTGCTTGGCCTGGACGAATTTCTGCTTCGCGATGAAAATCCGAAGTATGTGAGGGCGGCTCAGGCCGTGGAGCCAACGTTTCTTCTTTGGCTTGACGAAGGCGGACTCAGACGAATTGCCGATATTGACCAGGGCGCCATCAAGGCGTTCATGAGACTGCAAGCGAGAATCCAGCGTGGGCTTGAAGAGGCTGTCCGCAGACTGAGGCACGAAAAGGATGCTCATAGGGGAAGGGCTGCTCGCTTGAGCACTGCCTTGGGACAAACCCAGGATGAACTCGCTAAGGCCTCAGCACGCGTGTCGCCGCCCCCGCCCCCGCGGAGGAAATTGCCCCAGGATCTTCTTGGCAAGCTCCAAAAAGCACGTGAGACCAACCAAAATTTGGTAGTGCTTATCAATGAGCGGGCCAAGAACCTCGAGGGTCTCCTGGCTAAGTTGCGCGAAGTCATTGAGAAACACCCCGAGTGGGTGAAGGAACCGGATTTCGCCGTCTTCCTCCAGGAGATGATTGCGCTCGTAGAGCGCGATGCTAAGCGCGAAATCGTTCTGCCGCCGTAATACGGTGGTTGGCCGGATATCTCAAATGTCCGGCTTTTTTATAAAAAAATCTGCCGCGGCTTTGTAGCTTTGGCAGAATGATAAAAACGAGACAGCTGTCGAGCTTGTTAGTCGCAGCCGGTTGGCGGGCACTTCACCGCAACCCAAGATCCAAGGTTTTCACCTCCCGGGGAAAGAATTGCTTCACCCACGACATGTTCGTGATCTGTGAATTGACCGATGTAGCTTGTATTTCCCGACGAGAAGTTGATTTGTCGACCGCTAATCTCCGGTTCGTAGAACGCTGCTTCAAGCTTCCTTCCAGTTTGTCTTACTCGGATTGGCACTGGGAAGGGGAAAGTAGCGCCGCTCAATTCCCAGTCGCCCTCGGCGTTGATGATTGACTGGATTGCGTGGGGCGTGGAGCAAACTTCGGGAACGCACGGAGCGCACCCACTGCCGCCAAGATAGTTTTCGCAATCATTTATGGCGCAGACGACAACAGTCGCTTCTGGTTCGTTTTCACTATCACGATCCAAAATGTCGGCCAAGGTTTCGATTAATGCCGATGCCTCGCGATGGAAGCCGGGGTCCGCTTCCAAAGTTTCAAGATTCACAAGCGCCGGATCGGAGATTCGCCAATTCACATTGCGGATCAAATTCATGCCGCGTTCAGAAATGACATGGACAAGGAGTTTGTAGTCAGCCGGACTCGTGCCATCTCCAACCGGCACTAACGATACGCCATCGTCATCAATGCAGTTGCTTTCAATTACAACCGCCGAGACAAGGTTGTATTCGTCGGCGCAGGACTCCGCGTAGTTTTCTCGACAGCCGATGACCATCGCGAAAAGAACTACGAACATCGTTCTCATTTTCATTTTTACCCTCCTTAATGATTTTATTTTATCAAAAGGGAAACAAAATTAAAAATAAAAAAGAGGAGGTTCGCGCGACGTCGAAGACGTTTTGCAAACCTCCCTGGTCTCTCGGGCGTTATCTTATCAGGATCTCGCCCACGAGTCCTGGCTGGGCTTCGTGGCCCAACCGTTAAGGGAGCTTAATCCCTTCTTGGTGCCCGTTTTTATCCCCTCGGGCCAGGGTCGGCAATTTTTAGATCGAAATGACTGGTGCGTTCGCCAGTCCGCGATCTTAACGAGGCAATTGTCGATTACACACGATAGTACCGCGCTTGCGGCGTTGGTGTTGCCCCGATGGGTTCGCGAATTTAGCTCTGGAGCGCATTCCATTTTGTCCCCAAAACTCTGGCTGCCCATCCACCAGGGATCAGACAATTTCATTGCTGTTGTCGCGCCGTCTGCCAGGGCGCTTTAGCTCATCTTCTTGAGCTGCATCATCTTTCTTTCGTTGGAGAGGTGGAGCCGCCAATTTAGTCCCTGAGGCGAAGCACGGCTCCGGTCGTACCGTTTTGCGGGCATTAGTAATTCTGCACAAACTAATCCCGCCCGCGGGTGGGCCAATTTGTGTTTGGCGCGCCGGCCTACCTTGGCGCTTTTTCTATTCATTCCGATATCACCACCTCCTTCCATGAAAAAAATAAATTGAATTCTTTTCTTTCACGGGAGGACGTTTTCTGGGAATTTTTAAAACTATCACAGCGTTATTTCTTTGTCAAGGGTTTTTAAAATACAAAAAGGCCATTTCGGCCCCTTTGCTATTTATTTTTTTTATCTATTTTAGCAGGAACAGCAAGTACATCCTTTTAGTCTTTTTGTGTGCTTGCGTAGCTGTTTACCTTTCTTGGTATTTTTTAAGGCGTGTTTTGTTCTTGCCTTCGCTGCGCTGTTTTGTCCCATATAATTATATATTATTGATTAAGTGTTTTTATATTAACAGAAAAAATATTTTTTGTCAATTCCGAGAAAGGCGGGTTGCTTTATTTCAGGGAAAATACTATAATTATCTTGCTAATTAATAATTATAAAATTATGACTAACACCTTAATTACCATTGGGATAATTATTGCGGTGATTATTTTGGCCTCAATCAGGCAGATAAACCAATATCAGCGCGGTGTAAAATTTACAATGGGAAAATTTTCTAAAATAATGATGCCGGGTTGGCGCTTAGTTATTCCTGTTTTTCAGATGGCGAAAAGAGTTGATATGAGAATTAAAGCGGTTGACGTGCCAGACCAGGAGGCGATTACTAAAGATAATATTTCCGTGCGGGTGAACGCGGTTATTTATTACAAAGTTCGCGACGCAGAAAAAGCGATTATTGAAGTTGAGAATTTTTATTATGCCGTTTCGCAGCTCGCTCAGACAACAATGAGAAACGCGGTTGGCGAAGTAAATTTAGACGAGCTTCTTTCAAGCCGCGAAGAGGTCGCTAATAAAATCAGAGGAATTGTTGATAAGGCAACTGATCCCTGGGGGATTGAGGTTAGTTCAGTTGAATTGAAAGACGTAACTTTGCCGGAAGAAATGAAGCGGGTGATCGGAAAACAAGCCGAAGCAGAACGGGAAAAAAGATCTGTAATTATCAAAGCTGAAGGAGAAGTTGTCGCCGCGGAAAATTTAGCTAAAGCGGCAAATACTTTGGCCGCTTCCGATGGAGCATTGCATCTTAGAACTTTGAGCACTTTAAATGATTTAAGTTCAGACCAATCAAACACAGTAATTTTTGCCATACCGCTTGAAGTTTTACGAGCATTCGAAAGATTGGGAAGAAAAGATAAAGAGCAAGCATAAAAATGAATAACTAAAAAAACAGCCTTCATTAGGGGGCTGTTTTTATTTTTAAAATAAAAAAGAGGGGCGCGTGCGTCCCTCGGGCAGTTCCTCCTTTTAGAGTTGTTACTCTTCATCTTCGGAATCGTCGAGCTCCTCGAGGTCGTCTGCCTTTTCTAGCTCTATCTCGGCCAGATCGCGGTTCAGCTCCCTGACTCCGAAAGAGCAAAAGGCACAGAATGCCACGGCAGAGCAGGTGCAAACGATCGTGGCGGTGAGGTCGATGATTCTGAGCGAACCGAATGTGATGAGCAGAGCCGCGATCAAGCCAGTAAAGATCACGAAGCCAATTAGGAACTTTCGAGTCTCTCTTATCTTTTTTTCTTCAGACATTTTTTCCTCCCTGTCTGCCCTATTTTTATCAAATTAAAAATTTTTTGTCAAAAAATATTAAATAAAAAATTCCCTGCCGACGTAAAACCGGCAGGGAAAAAGCGCGGGGTATTAAAATTAAGGAATGTAAACCTCTTCAATCTGCACAACCTTTTTATTTATAATTGAGATATTATATGGCAACTTATTCCAATGTAAAGATGAGTCGTTTATAAGATTAGAAAATTATTCAAGGCCGATTTCTTTGTCTACAATTCCCTGATCTCCAGCATCCCAGGTTTTCATAAAAATTACTACGCCTGGATCAAGCGGCAAAAGCTCATCAAGTTTTTTGGTATTTTCTATAAAATAATCATTGGGCAAACATTCGCTGCGGGTTTCCTCGTCGCAATAGCCCGCTTTAATCGCGGCATCTTCTCCTCTTCTCCCGGTCAACCAAACGGCGTCATCAAATACTAAAGTTCCTCCGTTCGTTGTTTGAATTTTATTGATAAACCCCAGATACAGACCATCTCGGAAGGGGATTGGCAAATCAACAGCGGGCTGATTTTGAGAAGTTTGTGTTCCCAGCCAGTAACTTCCCATTGCCACGGCAGTAATTACGAGAACAAAGATTAATTTTTGCATAAATTTTAGTTATTAATTTTGGCCTGTATTTATTATACGGTAAAAGTTTTAAAAAGTAACGAATATAATTTCGCCGAGAAAATTTTATAAATAACTATTGACAAATTTTTTTAAAATACTACTATTTAAATTCGAGATTGTTCGATGGGTCAGTCCAGAAAGGAGGAGCGGATGGATCGGAGATTCACGGACCTGACGCGCGACACAAGGATTCGGTTGCGAGATTTTCTCAAGGCCCGCGCCGAAGCGAACGAGGAGGTTGTTGCGATGAAGGAGGTGCCCTGCGGGAGATTCGTGCGCGTGGCGCGTGAAGAAGGAGGCCTCGTCATCGTCTTTGTGGTGAGCATGGTCGCCACGAAGGAGAACGAAGTCGTGGCGCACAGCTTGCGCGACGGCGATCTCGCTTTCAGCCTCGATTTTCCCTGCCTCGTGCGGATCTAGCCCCGTCGTTTGCGGCGCACCCAACTCAGCTTGTTGCCACCTGAAATATGGTGGCTTTTTTATAAAATAAAAACATCTTATCAAAAAGACGAGATATTTTTATTATGTAGATAAATTAAATACCGGGATTGATTGGGGGCGGAGAAGAAATTCTATTTTTTCTTTTTTTAAACCAACAAGCTAAAAATAAAATTCCCGTAAGGAGCGCTGGTCCGGCGATTATTAAAGACCAAGCTAGAGCAGTACTCCAGGAAATTTCCGAATCTAACGCAGAGCTTACGGCTATTCTAAAAATGTAAAACAAGCCAAACAAGATAAATGCGATTGCGCCGGCAATTTCATATTTCCAAGAAATTACTGTAATAGCCAATAAAATAAGCGCCGGGATGTTATGGATAAATAATCCGATAATTGTTTCCCAAAAACCCAAATTCATTTCAAAAATATCTAGCGAGAAGAGCATCAAAAACGCAATAAATATTATTGACAATATTCTTGGCGCCCAATAAAATTTATTAGTTTTTTTCTCCATATTTTTAGACTTGGGCAAATAAAATCATATAATTATCACCATATTTTTTCGCGCATTTAGGGCAATAAGCATAATGGATATAATAATCTTTGGCAGTTTTTTCTTGGGTAGCTAAGTATTGGTTCATTTCTTTTATAAATTTTGGGACCGCGTTGTATGGGCCGGAAAAAACCTTCGCGACGAACGTGCCGGATATATTAACATTATTTACGTTAGCTACCGGACCGGTTACAGATAAATATATCTCCGATTTAAAAGCGCTAGGGTCGCGGAATAATAATAAAACATCTTCACTGTTAGCTTCAATCATTTTTGAATCTTCGGCCATTTTACAAAGTTTACCAACTTTTTTATTGATCATTGAGGCAAGAGGAATATGGAAAAAGGTTGGAATAGTTTCTTTAATAAAAGGTTTGTTTTCCCAAGTATAGGTTTGCCCGTCCCATTTTTCGGGATTAAACTTTGGACAGCACTCTTTGTTTTCTTTGTTCATATTTTTTAAAGTTAATAAATTAATTATCTTATTTATTTTTTTATGCATTTATGTTGTTAGCCGCGGTTTTATTTTTTTTGTAAAAATAAGCGGCTAGAAAAGTGGTGATTGGCACGGCTAGGGCCAGACCGATGCTTCCGACTAAAGTTCTTACAATTTCCGTTGCGATAATTTCATGGTTGATAACTTGGCCAAAAGTTAAAAATGGCTCTTGCTTGAATGAAAAAAGTAGAAGAAGGGGGAGGGCGGCGCCAGCGTAGGCCAAAAATAAGGTATTAACCATGGAGGCAATGTGGTCAACTCCAACTCTCATTGCTTTTTTATAGATCTCGGATCTTGATAAATTGGGATTGGCCGCGTTTATTTCTTGTACGGTGGAAACCTGACTCACAGTAATGTCATCGAGAACACCCAGGGCTCCAATAATAAATCCGGCCAAAAGCAAGCCCTGTAAATTTATATCTCCGCCCATAAGGCCAACAAGATAAACTGTTTCTTCTTCGGCGAAACCCGACAGTTTGGTTAGATTAGTAAAGATTACTGAAAAAATTCAGACAATAGCAATTCCCGCGAATGTTC
>JBMORR010000044.1:0-1914 GCA_049322595.1 Patescibacteria group bacterium
GAGCATCTTTGGTATAATATCCCGGCGCAAAGCGCTAATTTGGCTGAATACAATATTAAGCCGATCGGCTCAGGTCCGTTTAAATTTAAATCATTAACTAAAGATAAGAGCGGCAGCATTAAGGTTTATACGCTTGTTGCAAATAATGATTTTTACGGACAAAAACCCTATTTGGAAAAAATAGTTTTTAAATTTTACCCAGATTATAATTCTGCCGTCGCCGCTTTGCAAAATCAAAATATAGAAGGAGTAAGCTTCTTGCCAGAAGAAACGGAAAGTACCATTCAAAGCAAAAAATTTAAAAAATATTTTCTTAGTTTACCCCAATATACGGCAATATTTTTTGACCAAAAAAATAACGAATTTTTGAAAGATAAAGCGGTTAGAAAGGCTTTGGCCGAAGGTTTGGATAAAAATAAAATTGTTTCCGATGTTTTGAGGGGGAAGGGAGAAGTAATTGACGGACCGATTCTGCCGGGATACACTGGTTATTCGCCGGATGTTAAAAAAATTGCTTTTGATCCGACTTTAGCTAAAGAAACCCTAGAAAAGTCTGGTTACAAGTTGGTTGAGGGAGAGTCTTTTCGTAAAAAAGATGATAGAATTTTAAAAATAATTTTAACAACAGTTGATCGTCCGGAATACACGAAAGTTGCCGAAAGCATTAAGACGGATTGGGAAGCGATAGGAGTACAAGTTGAATTAAACACTGTTTCTTCGACAAAGATTCAGAGGGAAATTATCCGCCCGCGAACTTATGAGTCACTGATGCTTGGGACGATCCTTGGTTTTGATCCGGATCCTTTTCCGTTTTGGCATTCTTCCCAGATTGAAGATCCGGGGCTGAACTTGTCTCTTTACGCCAATCGTAATGCCGATAAATTGCTTGAAGAAGCAAGACAGACAGATAATTCTGAAGAGCGAGCAAAAAAATATCTTGATTTTCAAAATATTTTAGCCGACGATATCCCGGCCATTTTTCTTTACAGTCCTCGCTACACGTATGTTGTCAACGCCGAGGTTTTGGGAATTGATGTCGCGCGTATTAATATTCCGAGCGACCGTTTCGCAGGAATTTTAAATTGGTACAAGGAAACAAAAAGGCAGTGGAAGTAAGAAATTTTAAGATTGTGGTATATTTTGCCCAGGTGGCGGAATTGGTAGACGCACTGGCTTCAGGTGCCAGCGATCGCAAGGTCATGGGAGTTCGAGTCTCCCCCTGGGCATTTGTAAAATTTAAATATAATTTTTCTAAATATTTTTTTAATTTATGATGTATTATAAAAAAGAAAAAAAACAAAAAGGGCGCGGCGGAAAGTTTTATGCAAAAAGTTCTGGCGCGCCAAAATTAAAAGTTATTGTGCTTGGTGGACTTGAGGAAGTCGGACGCAACATGACTCTTTTGGAATACGAAAATGATATCATTTTGATTGATATGGGTTTACAGTTTCCGGAGGAAGATATGCCGGGAATTGATTATATCATTCCCAATGTTTCTTATTTGAAAGGTAAGGAAAAAAATATCCGCGGTGTCGTGATTACCCATGGTCACTACGATCATATCGGCGCCATTCCGCATCTTATTCCGCGGCTAGGTAATCCGACAATTTATGGAACGCAGCTTACTTGCGCCATTATTAAAAAGAGACAAGAGGATTACAAAAGCGCAAAATTGAATTTGGCTACAGTTAAAGAAGATGATGTTTTAACTTTGGGAAAATTCAAAATTGAATTTATCCACGTTAACCACAACATTCCGGATTCAGTAGCAATCGTTGTCCATACGCCGATAGGAACAGTAATTCATACCGGAGACTGGAAATTTGATTATACGCCAGTTGACGAACGCCCTGCTGATTTCGCGAAAATTTCTGAGATTGGCAGAAAGGGCGTTTTAGCTCTGATGTCCGATAG
>JBMORR010000045.1:0-14321 GCA_049322595.1 Patescibacteria group bacterium
GAGTTGCGACTGTCGGCTGGTTAACGTTCGCTGCGGCATTGACATTATTGTTTACATTTTCTTTCGCCAAATCTATTCCTTGACCAGAAAACGCTAAAACAAAAAAGGCAACCAAAGAAAAGGTGCTCATTCCAGCAATACCACACATCAAGCCCAAGAAAAAAGAAGTGCGTCTTGTTCCCTTTACTAATTCCGAATTCATTTGTTCGTTCATAAAATTATAAAAAGGTTAAATAATTAAATAACTAAATGTTTAAAAATTTTACTACTTTTTATTAGCAATGTCAAATTACCTTAATTTTACAAGATATTCGTATGCCGCCAAAGCCGCCTTTGCCCCTTCGCCCGCCGCGATGACAATTTGTTTTTCGCGAACTTCCGTCACATCTCCCGCGGCAAAAATTCCCGACTCGGAAGTAGCGTTTGTTCCGGGATCAATTATAATCTCCCCCCATTCATTCAATTTAACCAACTCTTTAATAAAAGAAATACTTGGCACCGAGCCAATTTCCACAAAAACTCCCCGAAGGGATAATTCGCGAACTTGCTCATTACCAATATTACGAACCACAAGACCAGTAACCGTATTTTCTCCCCTAACTTCCATCGTTTCGTGAGTATTCAAAATTTCCACTTTATCTTTTGCTTCCAAAACTTTTTCGCGCATTATTTCATCACCACCAAGTTTCGGATTTATATTTATCAAATAAATTTTATTAGCTATTTTTATAAGCTGGATAACGGCATCAAGCGCCGAATTTCCTCCACCAATCACCGCCACATCCTTGCCCCGAAAAAGCGGCGCGTCACAAGTTGCGCAATATGTTAACCCGCGCCCTAAAAATTTATCCTCGCCGGGCACGCCTAGTTTTCTCGGAATTTTTCCAGAAGCGACAATCACGGCTCGCGCCCCATATTTTTCCCCCGTCCCAGTCTCCATCTCAAATTCGCCCTCATTAATCTTTTTAACTTTTTTAACTTCTATCCCCTCCTTGATTTCCAAATCAAATAAAGCATTCTCCTCATCAAGTCTTTTTATGTGTTCCCTAAATTTACTAACAAGTTCCGCCCCACTAACCAATTGAAACCCTAAATAATTATCAACTTCGGATGACCATAAGGTCTGACCTCCTAAATTTTCCGTCAAAACCAAAGTGTTTAATTTTTTCCGAGCGGCATAAATCGCAGCAGTCATTCCGGCCGGCCCCCCACCAATAATTATTAAATCGTACATAAATTATGCCCTCGATTTTTTAACTCTTAATTTAAAAAATAAATAAACTCCGGTAATAAACAAAATAGCCGACAAATACTGCGCTAAGGTAAAGCTAAAATATCTTGGATCCGCGCCCAGAATATCTGTCGCACGCAAAAAATCAAATAAAAACCTCACTGCTCCATAGCAAATAGCAAAAATAGAAACATAAAACCCGGAAAAACGTTCACGCCGATGCAAAAATAAAAATAATAAAAAAATAAAAATGCCAAGGAGCGAATCGTACAATCCTAAATCATGGCGCGCTCCGTCAGGGAAATTTACGCCCAGGAAAAAATTGGTTTTAGCTCCAAGATGATCGTGAATACAAAAACACCCAAGTCGCCCGATAAAAAGTCCGAACGGCAAGCCAAAAATCACCGCGTCGGCGTATTGCCAAAAATCTAATTTATTCTTTTTTAAATAAATAATACAAGCAAAAACTGCGCCGATAAATCCTCCATAAATTGACATTCCCCCATGCCACAATTTTAAAACATCAAACGGCGCGTTCCAATAAAAATTTAAATGCTCTGTGATATAAATCAATCGGCCGCCAATAAGTGCCGATAAAATTATCCAGAAAGCTAAATCATAAACGCGTCCGGCATCCAATTTTTTTTTCTTTAATTCAAAATAAGCAACAATCATTCCGGCAATAAATCCCAGAGAAACAAAAATGCCCCAAACGTTTAATTTCAGGAGGCCCAGACTTATTGATTGATATTCAAACCAAGGAATCATGTTATTTTATATTTTTCCCAAAAGCATCAAAGTGCCAAGGGCAAGCGATCCTAAACCCAAAATTAACCGCAGCCACTTTCTATTTTTATTTCTCCACTCTTCCATCTGTTTCGCGGAAACTCCAAAGTAAACCAAACCTAAAATAATAAAAAGAGGTAAAACAAAAATAAAATTATAAAGCAATAAATATGGTACGGCGGAAAGTTGTGTTTCACGACTTGCGAGCAATCCTAAAATCGCAAGATACACTCCTCCAGTACAGGGCAACTCGAAAGCAGAAACTAAAAACCCAAGGATAATGGCTGCGGGAACTGAGGCTTTGCGCACATACTTTTCAATCAGGGGTTTTTTGGATTCCGGAATAGCAAGCGTAAACCCTTTTCCATACCAAAAAAAATCTTTAACGTTTATAAGGCCGATAAAAATTAAAATCACTGCGGCAACCTTATATATTGTTCCCGCAACACCGAAAGCCGTTAACGCCCTCAATAAACCTAACCCCGCCAAAAAATAAACAATAAAAACCGTAGTAATATAAACCAGGCCAACCCGTAAAATTAATTTAGGCGATCCAATCGCTAAAAGATAACCGACTAAAAAAATTAATACCGCAAAGGCGCAAGGATTAACCGAATCAATAGCCGCTCCACCAATAAGCGCAGGAATAGTTAAAGAATCAAACATTATTTTTTTTGTTAATAATAAAAACCGTAAATACTACGCCGACCGCCACAATCACGCCGATAACCACCCAACCAATGGTTTCATTTTTATCTTTTCCTGGCTGGTTAGTATTTGAAATTGAATTAATATTCTCTCCGACTGCAGCAAGTTTATCAGCCGGTGACGGGCATAATTCTAAAGAACACTTTTCTACGGCGTTTTTTAATTTTTCATAATTTTCACCAATAATTACTTCATTACCAATAAAAATCGTCGGCACGCCGTTTGTACTCGCATTATAAGCCGCCCCCATCTTTTCAAATAAATCCTGATTTTCCTTGTTAAAATAAACTTCAAAATCCCTAATAACAAGATTTGGATAATCAGCCCTGAGCCCCTCCAAATAACTCTTCATTTTAGCGCAATGCTGGCAACCCTGACCTTCAAAAAAATAAAGTTCTACGGGGTTTGCCGCAAATCCAACCATTGGTAAAAATAACACTAAAAGAAAAATAATAAAAATAATTTTTTTCATATTATTCTAATTTTACAAGGAAAAACTTCCTTAGTCAAAACTAAACCTTAAACCTTTTTAATCTTAAAGAATTAACAACAACACTAATGCTTGATAGCCCCATGGCAGCTGCGGCTAAAATTGGATTTAATAAAACTCCAAAAAATGGATAAAGAACCCCTGCAGCAATTGGAATTAAAACTGTATTATAAGCATAAGCCCAAAAGAGATTTTGTTTAATAATTTTCATTGTCACGCGGGAAAGTTCTAGGGCGGCAACAATTCCTGAAAGATCTCCCTTCATTAAAGTAATATCGCCCGCTTCCATAGCAATATCTGTACCGGTGCCCATAGCAATACCAATATCGGCGGCAGCAAGCGCTGGCGCGTCATTAATTCCATCGCCAACCATAGCTACAATTTTACCCTCCGCCTGTAATTTTTTAACCTCCTCTGCCTTCCTTTCCGGCAAAACTCTCCCAATAAATCGATGGACCCCAACTTTTTTCGCAATCGCTTCGGCGGTTTTTTGATTGTCGCCAGTCATCATAATTACTTCTAATCCCATCTTCTGCAATTTTTCTATCGCCGTACGTGAACTTTCTCTCGGCGTATCGGCCACCGCAATCAAACCAACTTCTTTTCCATCAACTGCTATAATCATCACCGTTTTTCCTTGCTCTTCTAATTCAATCATTTTTTCCTCTCCACCAGAAAAGGAAACTTCCTGGCCAGACATTAATTGTTTTGTGCCAACTAAAACTTTTTTTCCAGAAATTTTTACCTTAACTCCCGCTCCGGCAATTGCTTCAAAATCCGTCCCTTCAGACAGAGTTATGTTCTTGTTTTTCGCCGCCTCGACAATTGCTTGGCCAAGTGGATGCTCGGAATTTTTTTCTGCGCTAGCTGCCAAAAAAATTATTTCATTTTCTAGAAGTGACGACAGCAAAACGACATCTGTTAAGGATGGCTTACCTGTTGTTATTGTCCCCGTTTTATCCATTACAACCGCATTTACCTTCTGGGCGATTTCTAAACCCTCCGCGTCTTTAATTAAAATTCCGTTTTGCGCACCCATTCCCGTCCCGACCATAATTGCCGTCGGCGTTGCAAGTCCCAGGGCGCAAGGGCATGCGATAATCAAAACTGCCACAAAATTTAAAAGAGCAAAAGTAGCCGCTGGGGCTGGACCAAAAATTAACCAGACAACAAAAGTTATTGCGGCAATCCCCAAAACCAAAGGGACAAAAATCGCCGTAACTTTATCAGCCATTTTTTGGATTGGTGCCTTGGATCCTTGTGCTCGTAAAACTAATTCAATAATTTGCGAAAGCATAGTATCTTTTCCAACCTTAGTCGCCCGAAACTTAAATGTCCCAAATTTATTAACTGTCGCACCAATAACTGGCTCGCCCGCCCCTTTTGTCACTGGCATTGATTCCCCAGTAATCATTGACTCATCAATTGATGTCCGCCCCTCAATAATAACTCCATCAACTGGAATTTTTTCTCCCGGCCGAACAATTATAATGTCTCCAACCATAACTTCTTCTAACGAAATATCTAATTCAACGCCATCGCGCAGAACCTTTGCGGTTTTTGCCCGAAGACCCATTAACTTTTTAATTGCTTCTGAAGCGCCTGCTCTAGCCCGAGCTTCAAGAAACCTCCCAAATAAAATTAAAGTAATAATAATTGCTGCCGTATCAAAATAAATATTAACCTCCAGCCCCGCTCCGCGAAAAACATCCGGGAAAAAAGTCGCCACAGTACTGTAGCCATAAGCCGCTGAAGTTCCAACTGCAATCAGCGTGTCCATGTTAGCCATTTTATTTTTAAGCGCAATAAAAAATCCCCGATAAAATTGCCAACCCACCCAAAATTGAGCTGGAGTAGTCAAGAAAAACAAAACTATGCGATTCATTAAAAATTCCGGAGTCCAAGGAAACCATTCAGGAAAACTCCCCCAAAAAATAAGTACACTTAAAACTGCTCCCACCCAAAATTTTCTTTTCAATTTTTTCAATTCTTCCTTGCGCATCATCTTTTCGTGATCATGGCCGCCCTCGTACTGTATTTCCGTTCCAATAGGACTCGCTTTATATCCTAATTTTTCAATAGCCTTAATAATTTGTTTTTCGTTCACTTTTGTTTCATCAAAATCAACAGATGCTTTTGCCGCTGGCAAATTAATATTAACCTTTTTAACTCCATTTATCTTTTTCAAAAAAATTTCAATATTTATGGCGCAACTTGCGCAATCCATTCCCAAAATTTGGAAAATTTTTTGCATATAAAATAATTTTAAAAAACCTTAATTATCAATTACGATAAATTTTCCCCAAACCATTTTCATCCAACATGAAAATGGAATTTCACCGGCTTCAGTCGGAGTAAATTCAACTACGTTTTCTCCGTACTTCAAATCCTTTCTGATTCCGAATCTTTCCAATAAAATTGCGTCTGTACACCCGCTCATCTGTTTCACGTTTATAATCCACCTTACAGGTACGTCTTTTTTAACGTATAAAACATTTGGCACATAACCGCGATAAGTTAAATCCATTTTGATAGTTTGATATTCGCCTTCAGATAAATTTTCACCAAATGAATTTCTAGAAATTTGTTCGCGTGGTAATAAATTTCTAAAACCCCAGCCAAAATTAGCCAACCCCCGATTTAAGATAAATAAAGCCAAAATGATTATAATTATACCAGATAATTTCATCATCTTTTTTACCCGCTCCCCAGAGATTGAAGTGATAAAATATCCGAAACTAAACATTAAAAACGTCGTACCAAGACCAAAGAAAAATAAGGAAAAAGCTCCGGCCACAGCACTTCCTGTTCCGAGGGCATAAAATTGGACAGCCTGCAGTGGGCCGCACGGCATAAATCCATTTAAAAATCCTATGAGTAAAGGCCCTTTTGGTTTTTCTTCATACTTCTGGGAAAATAAGTATTTAGAAATGAACGTCGGTATTTTTGACTTAATCTTTTCAATGAAATTAATATTTTTAACTAACGACGTGCCCATCGCCAGCATCAAAACCGCAGCGAATAAGGTTAAAATTCCTGAAAAAAACGGATTAATTCCGAAAAAAGACCCGACCCCTCCCAAAATTGCTCCGATCAAGGTGTAAGAAAAAATTCTTCCAAAATTATAATAAAGATGTGGTAAAAATTTTTTTTGGCGGCTTGTTTCTAAATATTGCCCCGCCGTATAAGTTATGACTAATCCGCCGCACATTCCTATGCAATGGAAACTTGCGAGAATTCCGATTAAAAAGAGTAATCCATGTCCTAAATTTTTATCCTGAAGGCGAGAAAAAATCTGCAATACACCATTATTCTGTAAAATAAAATAAGCTCCCAAAAGGATAGTTAGTCCCAGGGCAACCAAAATATATTTTGTTACTCTAATCTCAAAATCATCTCTATTATTCTGCATTTTAAATATTGTTACTTGTCTTATAAATTCCCATTAATTCCCGCATCATGTCTTTTTGTTTTTTTCTGCTCTTACCAAACGCTGCGCCGATTACACAAGTATCAAAATGGCTACCCAAAATTAATTCATTTACTTTATGAAGGGCGTTAATTACTGCCCTATTTTGTTTAATAATATCAATACAGTAGGCATCATTTTCAATCATTTTTTTAACGCCACTTAAATGACCCTTTAAATAATTCATTCTCTTTAAACATTCCTTTTTTGCGACTGGCTTCATAGATTTTAAATTAATTTTACATTTTATTTTTTATACCCTCCCCCAGTGGGTATGGGTAAAAAATATCATAAACTAAAAACTCTGTCAAAAAGTTATCCACAATTAAAATAAAGCACCCTGCCGATTTAGCAGGGTGCTTATAAAATCTTTTAATCTTGTTATTTTTTTCTTCCTGCCATTAGCTCCTGCCAAAAAACAAGCGCTGGACTTGCAATAAAAATGGAAGAATAGGCTCCTAGGCCGATGCCAACGATTAGGGCTAAAGCAAAATATTTAACTGATTCCCCTCCCCAGAAAAACACCGCCACGAGCGCAAACAGGGTTGTTAATGTAGTATTAATTGACCGGGCAAAAGTTTGGTTAACACTCTCATTTACAATCTTATCAAAATTTTCATAATCTCCGCCGGCATGAATTAAATTTTCTCTAACACGGTCAAAAACAATAATCGTATCATTTACCGAATAGCCTAAAATAGTAAGAATCGCCGCAACAAACGCGCTATTTACTTCTACTCCCATAAATTTCCCAAGCACGGCAAAAAGTCCGATAGGAATTCCAACATCATGGAGCAAAACTAAAACCGCAATCACGCCGTATTTCCAGGAAGCCATTGGCTTGGAAACTTTTCTAAAAGCCCATGCAATATATAAAATGATACAAGCCAAAACAATTACCATTGAATAGATCGCTTTTGTTCTAAGCTCTTTACCAATAGTCGGACCGATTGACTCGAATCTTTTTTCTTCCACTTCGCCAAATTTCTCTCCAAGATGTTTTAAAATCTCCTGGTGTCTGTTTTCGTCTACTGATTTAAACCGCAAAAGTACGCCACTTTCTCCTACTGGCTGGATACTAACGTTTTCCGCGCCAAAACCAGCGAGATCAGAAGCCAAGTCTGCCGCCGCCGGACGATTTTGGAATGTTAGCTCCATAAGCGAACCGCCGGTAAAATCAATACCAAATTTCAATCCCCAAATGGCTGTAGCGGCAATACTCGCGATAACAAGCGTTCCTGCGATTACAAGCCATAATTTTCTATGCCCAATAATGTTAACCATATTTATAATACAAATTAATTACTTTTTTGTTTTTACTCCAAAAAGCCACGTGCCCTTCCGAAACCACGGCATGACAAAATTTAATAATGACCGCGTAATAAAAAGGGCTGAAAACAAACTCATGATGACACCGACTGAAAGCGTTAAGGCAAAACCTTTAATCATGCTTGTGGAAAACCAAAACAAAACAAAACAGGAAATTAAAGTCGTAAGATTACCGTCCCGGATAGATGGCCATGCCCGCTTAAACCCTTCATCGATTGCCGAACCAAGAGGTTTCCCTAATCGCAATTCTTCTTTCATTCTTTCAAAAATCAAAACGTTAGCATCCACTGCCATACCAACCGATAAAACAAAGCCAGCAATACCAGCTAAAGTCAAAGTAACTGGGACCAACTTAAAAAGAGCAAGGACTAGAACGGCATAAAAAATCAAAGATAAGGCGGAAAGAATCCCGGGCAGACGATAATATAAAATCATGAATACGATTACAGCTAAAAATCCTATTAAGCCAGCGATTAAGCTCTTTGCCACTGACTCTTGACCAAGAGCCGCTCCGATTGTTTCCTGGCTGATTAAATTAATGGGAACGGGCAAGGCGCCGGCATTTAAACGTTGTTCCAAAAGCTTGGCTTCTGGAATCGTAAAACTTCCGCTAATAATCGCGCTGCCATCTTTAATCGGCTCCTGAACAGTGGGAACACTAATCGGCTCGCCATCCAAAAAAATAGCTACCGGCTTGCCGACATTTCTTTCAGTTATTTCACCAAATAATTTTTTCCCTTCATCATTGAATTCCAAGGCTACCTGCGGCTCGTTAG
The DNA here is from genome assembly GCA_049322595.1 of Patescibacteria group bacterium. Classification (GTDB taxonomy): domain Bacteria; phylum Patescibacteriota; class Patescibacteriia; order XYB2-FULL-38-15; family XYB2-FULL-38-15; genus JAHIRI01. The sequence continues at coordinate 8,790 of JBMORR010000045.1, forward strand.
TATTTGGATCAAATTGAACTTGCGCGCGTGCCAATTGTTTGCCGGTTAAGCCAGTGTACTGCCATTCTTCGGACGGACCCAAAATCTCTGCCTCGGTTTTTTTATCAATTAAAATTCTTGAAACACGATATTCCTTCACGTCTCTTTCATCCGTTTTATAAATCAGATGATAACCAAACTGTGTTTCAATTACATCGGAAATTTCTCCAACTTTTAAATCAAACGCCGCAGTTTCAAAAGGTTTGACCATCATATCTTTGCCAAACCATCCCAAGTCTCCACCTGATTCTGAGGCGCCCGGCTCACTGGAATTTTCTTTAACCAGGTCTACAAAAGTTTTGGGTGTCGCTTGCGTTTTCAATTCATCAATTTTTTTCTTGGCGTCTTCTTTTGATAAATCGCTCGAACAGCTTTGCGCCCCCTCCCAGCAAATCAATAAATGGTTAGCCTTTACTTCTTTAGAATCCTGAACATCAACAAGCTTTAAAATACCAATATACTCATCAGATTCAATTAAATTACTTACCCTACCAACTTTTAATTTTGCCGCATCATCATACCAATCTGCGTAAACTCCGTCTTTAGTAACAAAACCCAAATCCCCACCAACACTTTTTGTCGCTTCATCAGTAGAATATTCTTTAGCGAGAGCGGAAAAGTCAGCGTCCTTCGCGCGGGCCTTTTTTAAAACTTCGTTTGCCGTTTTTTTTGCCGCGGCATTATAATCATTCATTTCTTTTTTTTGCTCAGCGGTTAGTTCTGTTTCCACTTCGGTCGCCTGTTCCTTGAATTCCAAAAGCGGGGTTTCCCCAATCATTTTAATAGCCTCTGATACATCTTTTATTCCGGCCAATTCCACAATGATTCTTTGGCTGTCTCCGGCGCTTGTTGTTTGAACAACCGGTTCGGCAACACCGAACGCATTCACCCGGCGCTCGATAACGTCCCTCGCGCCTTCAAGCGCATCATCGTGGTCCTTGGCTGGAATCGCCGAAGTATCAGCCTCGTAAATCAAATGTGTTCCGCCCTGCAAATCTAAACCTAAACGAAATGGCAATTTATAAAATTCCGGAAGGCCAATACCCGTAGTTTTCTTAAGCCAATTTACTCCCTTATCATAGTAAGCTGGATAATCCAAAAATCCGGCTAAAACAGTAATAACTAAAATTAAAATCATGAGCCACCAAACTTTGGCTCTGGCGGTTGTAAATAGCTTTTTTCCCGCATTTGCGAAAAATCTTTTGATTTTGTTCATAGATTAAAAAAATTATCCTCCCTTGGATATTTTATGAGTTTAGCGCAAATTAATTAAAGTGTAAAGACTTGCTTGACAAGGGTCATCTCTTTTTTTATTCTATCAACATATAAACCCTAAACAAGGAGGAGTTATGGGTAAAAAAACGGAGAGGATAACAGAACACCTGCCCTGTTGCGAAGCATGCGGGCATACCCTGACCATCATGCCTAGTCTGGCATACACTTGCACGCGCTGCAAAGCGAACCCCGCCAAATGCTCCGAAAAAACTGTTTTTCGAACCTGTCCTATTTGCAAGATCCCCGTAAAATCAATTGGTGAGCCTTTTCGCGGCCACTACAGGGGAGCTCGCTTCCGCTGCCGGTCGTGCGGACGAACATTTTCCGACTGAGCCCATGGGCTCATCACCGACCATGCCCGGTTCTACGCGAATCGGGCTTTTTTATTTTCCACAACACTTTTTATATTTTTTTCCGCTTCCGCAAGGACATGGATCGTTTCTCCCAATTTTTTCTCCTTCTGCCGTGCGCGGCTTAGCTTTGATATCAGCCGGAACATTTCGCCCATCTCCTTCTTTTGCCGGCGCGGACATTCGGACGCCCTGGCGCTGAAGTAAAGACGGCGCGGTTTTTGTTTCCAGCCCGACTTTGTAAATATTGTAAACAACTTCCCTGTTTATCAAATGCATTAATTCCTGGAACATTCTATATGTTTCTTTCTTGTATTCAACAAGCGGATCATGCTGGCCATAGCCGCGGAGACCGATACCAGTGCGCAAATAATCGACCGCGCTCAAATGGTCTACCCACAAAGAATCAATCGCCCGGAGCGCCATAGCTCTTTCAATCTGGCGCATAATTTTATCGCCCTCTTGGTTTATTTTTGTTGCTTGCTCAAAAATTCTTTTTTCTAAATCTTCATAAGCCTTACGCGCAAGCTCCATTAAATATTCTATAATCCGAGTGCGAACTGCCGCGTCATGAGCTTTGTCTCCCGCCCAACGCTTAATGTCTTCCATCTTGATTCGCGCTTCTGGCGGCGTCGGGAAAATTGTTCCAACTACTTCATAAATTTCTTCCAAATTCCATTCTCCCTCCTGTTCAGAGGCCGTATGGAACAAAACAACCTGCTCGATTTCCTCCTCAATCATTTCTAAAACCTTAATCTTACTATCCTCGGCAGATAAAATATTGCGGCGTTTTTTATAAATCACCTCCCGGTGTTTATTTAAAACGTCATCATATTCAAGCAAGTGTTTTCTAATATCAAAATTACGGCCTTCAACTCGGCGTTGGGCCGACTCAAGCGAACGGGAAACTATTTTATTTTCAATCGGCGTGTCTTCCGGCATATTAAGCCGCGCCATCAGGCCTTTCAACCGATCACCGGCAAAAATTCTCATCAAATCATCTTCAAGAGAAAGGTAAAATTGCGAAGATCCGGGGTCGCCTTGTCGTCCGGCGCGACCGCGCAACTGGTTATCAATACGGCGGGATTCATGGCGCTCGGTACCGAGAATGTGTAAACCGCCCAATTCCCGAACTTTTTTTGCCTCTTCGGGATCGGCCGGATTACCCCCCAAAATAATATCAACACCGCGTCCGGCCATATTAGTCGCAACGGTCACGGCTCCCGCTCGTCCAGCTTGGGCAATAATTTCCGCTTCTTTTTCGTGGTGCTTGGCGTTTAAAATTTGGTGCGAAATTCCTTCGCGGCTAAGCATTTCGCTTAAAATTTCGTTTTTTTCAATAGAAATTGTGCCAATCAAAACTGGCTGTCCTTTTTCATGACGTTCTTTTATTTCTCGCACCACCGCCATAAATTTTCCGTGTTCTGTCCGATAAATTCTGTCGGCCATGTCTTCACGAATCATCGGCTTATTGGTCGGAATGGAAACAACTTCCAGATTATAAATTTTAGAAAATTCTTCCGCCTCAGTTAGGGCGGTACCAGTCATACCGGCAAGTTTTTTATAAAGCCTGAATAAATTCTGGAAAGTAACCGTGGCTAAAGTTTTTGATTCCTCGCGGACACGAACACCCTCTTTTGCTTCAATCGCCTGATGCAAACCTTCACTGTATCGCCTGCCAATCATCAGTCGCCCGGTAAATTCGTCAACAATTATCACTTCCCCTTCACGAACAACGTAATCTCGATCACGCTTAAACAAAGTTTCCGCGCGCAACGCTTGCTCAATGTGGTGGACCATTGTGATGCCGCCGGAGGTATAAATATTTTCCACTCCAAGCCATTTTTCCATTTTAGCAATGCCCGCCTCGGTTAAAGTCGCCGCCCGCATTTTTTCATCAATATTGTAATCTTCATTTTCTTTTAAATTGCGCACGAGACTAGCAAACTTCGCGTAAAGATCGCCCGACTCCTCGGCCGGCGCGGAAATAATCAAAGGAGTCCGAGCCTCATCAATCAGGATACTATCGACTTCGTCAATAATCGCGTAATTTAATTCACGCTGAACCATATTTTCCAAACTCGTCACCATGTTATCACGTAAATAATCAAAGCCAAACTCATTATTTGTCCCGTAAGTAATATCCGCGGCGTAAGCTTCTTTTCTTGAAACCGGTTTTAAAAACTCTTCAGCAATTTTAAAACTGGCAGCTTGACCTTCTCCTTGAGTCGCCTCACCCTTATAATCCGGGTCGTATAAAAACGCCGCGTCGTGTTGAATGCAACCAATAGATAGCCCAAGGGCGTGATAAATTTTCCCCATCCAGACCGCGTCTCTTTTTGCCAAATAATCATTTACCGTGACAACATGAACACCGCCGCCGGTAAGCGCATTTAAATATACCGCCAAAGTCGCGGTTAAAGTTTTGCCTTCACCCGTTTTCATTTCAGAAATCTGCCCACGATGAAGAACAACGCCGCCAACAAGCTGAGCATCAAAATGCCGCTGACCCAAAACCCGCTTTGCTGTTTCACGGACTACAGCAAAACCTTCCGGCAAAATGTCGTCCAAAGTTTCGCCGGTCTCGAGGCGTTCCTTAAATTTTTTTGTCATCCCACTTAATTCTTCAAAAGAAAACGACTCGAATTTTTGTTCGAGTTCGTTAATTTTCCGGATAATCGGTTCTATTTTTTCTATTATTTTTTTATTTGGGTCACCAAAAATTTTTTGAAGCAATGACATAAAAAAATTAAGGAACTAATACCGCAGCGGCGACAACTGTTGTCCATAAGCCATTTTTATCTGCTACGGCCGACTGGGTAACATTATGCGTTTTAACTATTTTTCCACTGACTTTGTAGATTTCTTCTCTTTCGTCCCAAGCTTTGTCCATATCAAATTCAACACCAAGAGTCGAGGCAAGCATGGAAGCGGCTAAATCTTCGGCATAATCGCCCGCCTTTTCTTCTGTTTCACCGAACGAATGATGTTCAGAAAGATAACCATAATGCGTTGTATCTGCTGGAACAGCTAAGCCGATTGAGGCGGCCAAAAGACGGTTTGGTTCATTTGTTTCGTTGCGTGCCATAACGCAAAAAACTATTTCCCCTGGCTTAAGCTCAGCTAATCCGCTAACTTTTTGAACCATTTTTGCTCCCGGGGGAAAAATACTTGAAACACAAACAATGTTAAATTTTTCAATTCCCGCGTCACGAAGCGCGGCTTCAAATGATTGGAGTTTTTCTTTATGTTTACCAACTCCTTTGGTAAAAAAAACTTTTGATGGGACCATTTCTTTAAAAATTAGAAAATTTATTAATTAAATAAAATTTATTTTAAATCCCCTCTTCTATTTCCCGTTTGCCTTTCACTGCTTCATCTTTTGGACGCGCGCCTTTTGCCACCACTGTCATTCTCTTTGCCAATCGCGAGCCTCTCCCAATTTTTGCCGTTTTTGATTCCTTATATTTTTTAATCTGCCGCTCTAACTCTTTTTTTATTTTGACAATCGCCTGGCGCAAATCTTTGTGCGTTTCCTCTGCCCGCAAAACTTTCCCCGGCAAACGAATATCTGCCTCGGCGCGATAAACCATACCTCCTGTTTTATGATGCTTTGTTGTCCGAGCTACTTCGACCCAAGCTTCGGCCACGCCACTCTCATCGTAATTCGGAATAAATTTCGCCAGCCCGCCAATCTTTTCATCAACAAAAACTACAATACTTTCAATCGGTTCTAAGTTTGTCCATTTTAAAGTAATTTTCATAAAATGGCAATAAATATATATTTAAATATTATAACACTACACTACCGATTTTCAATACTATTAAAATCCGACGTATTCCACTTCTTCTTCAAGCTGAACTCCGA
>JBMORR010000046.1:0-1847 GCA_049322595.1 Patescibacteria group bacterium
ATTTCCTGAAGTGGTTTTACCGCCCGTTGCCCCAAGATAAATTTTTTGTTGAAATTCATTAATCGGCGCGGGGTTTGGCAAATGAACCAAAACTTCCACCTCTTCAATCGGCACGTCTCGATTTTCCGAAACCGCATTCCAGTAAAGTTCGTCATAGTCCTCAAAATATCCTAAGCCCCCGGATACCCTGTATTCAAAAACTCGCGTCATCTCTGTATCCGTTAAATCAAAATTTAACTTAATATTAACCCGATCAGTATCTTCGGTAATTTCCACCTCCGGAGAAAAAATTTCTCGGCCGTTTTCATCAAAAACCTTTACATCGCTTATCGCCCGCACCCTATTTTTAGGTATGTACCTTTGCGTCCAATGAAAATTTCCATGGAAATCAAAAATCTGTGTCTCGCGAACAACAAAGGTGCTGTCTTCATTAATATTTATATCAACAAACCACTCCTTAAAATTCCACCACTTTTGGTTTTCTTCCGCAAAAACCTGACTCCCGGAAAATAAAAAAGCCGCCAGGATTGCCGCAAGAAAAAATAATTTTTTAAACATAAATTCGGAATAAAAATAAAGTCCCTCGCCTAATTTAATTATACTAAATTTTTTATTGAAATGCTATTCGAGCGGCTCTTGACAAAATAAAAATAAAATGCGAATATATGGTGAGGCAAAAGGAGGAAGCTGTGGAAGAAACAAGGCAATCCAGGACGCTTCGTCTTTTCCATGTCATGATCTATCGGCCGAGCGGCGACCCGCGTGCGCCAGAAGATGACATGAGGCCGGTTGCGAGCTCGGACCGATTCCTCTTCGTGGAGGCAGATGGCCAGCCCACCCCGGCCGCCGAAGCCAAAAAGAGGCTCCAAGCGATCGAAGATCTTCTGCCGCGAGGATGGACGATCAAGGTGACGGAAGTACCTTTCGAGGTCATTCGCGGAACGCCGATCATCGTCGGAACCTGTCCACGAGGAAACTCCTGCAAAAACTTTGGGAAACAGGTCTACAACAAGTTCTTCTGCGGATACTGCGGCGAAGTACTGCAACTCACCTGGCTTTCGGCCGAGGAGTAGAAGCGCCATAAACCCGAACCGACAAGTTGTGCCAGAAATGGCTCGCTGTCGGCTCGGGTATTTTTTATAAAAAATTCGAACCTTTAAAGGTCCGAATTTTTAGATTTATTCATTTTTTTAATTCTTCCAAAATCTCCGGCGGGATAGGAATTTCTTTAACTGGGCTACTTCCCGGATAACGCCAGGCAGCAATGATTTTTTTCTGGCTCCCGTTTCCTTTTTGCCACATTACCCAAATTTCGGTTTGCCTTTTTCCTTTTCCAACTCTTTGCATCATGGCCACTGTCCCAGGAACAACCCCCTCTTGCGTTCTGTCCGGTCCGCGAAAAATTTTTTTCACGCGACCCGGCGCAAGACCGTAAAAAACCATTTTGGCTATGGCGTGCTTTGTCCAAAAAAATTCTTTGGATTCTTTGAACTTTGTCAAATCCATAACTAAATTTTCTTTTCCTTCAAATAATCATCTCGTCTAACTTCTAGCGCTTCCATTATCGCCTTAAGATCTTCTTCCGAAGAAATCTTTCCATACTCAATAAACTCATTTACAACGCTCTCTGCTTCTTCTCTGAATGCCTCGCTGTTTTCCGGCGGCTCATAATTAAATCTCTGCATTAATTCTTCCCAGATAAAATCAATGTCAGGCATAATTTAATTTCAGATTTAAAATTTAAAATCTTAGAGCTATATTTACGGTGCCGTAAAACGGAAAGTGGAAATTATAAGATCCCATTCCTCGACTATTTCCGGATTACCTAAATCAGAATTATAATTAAC
>JBMORR010000047.1:0-1812 GCA_049322595.1 Patescibacteria group bacterium
AAATTTGCCAAATTAGAAATAATAAAGACCCCAGACCAAAAGCCATGGTAGCAAGAGACAAAATGGCTTTCAAAAATCTCAGAACTTTATTTTTTTGCAATTCGCGCTTGGTGATTGTTTTATTCCAATATAAAAACCGCCCGCCGCGCCAAAGCCCGGCTCCGTATCCCTGGCAGGCCAGACATTTTCCCGCGCCGATCTTGCCGCTACCTTTGCAAGCGGGACAAATCAGCAAGTTTGTATTCTTCTCTTCGGTCATAAATTATTTCGCGGACAAATTTAAAATAATTCCCAAAACGACCGCTATTGGCAAAACAATCCAAATAAAAAAGACCAAGATCATCACCATGGTCCATAAAATCAGAACCAGTGTCCGGCCGATGATTTGGAAAATTCTCATGAAAAAACTTATCAGCACGCCGGCAATATCCCGTTGGCCAAACATCGGTTTAAAAATATTCACTACCCAAACCTTAACTCCAAGTCGAACTTCCATATTCTTAATTCTCTGCCAGGAAAAATTCGCCGCCATGGCCAGACCCTTTGTATACCACCAAATTGGAAAATAAAAAATCTCCCGGACAATATCCAGAAATACATCTCTAAATAATCCAGCCGTAACCTTCTGTGCCATATTTAATTATTTTAGCACAAAAACTGGTTTTGGAAAAATATTAAAACTTTCCCGCGTGAATCCCCGCTCTTATTTTCCTCATCAACTCCAGATAAAAATGAACGTTGTGGATTGTTGCCAGGCGCAAACCGAGCGGCTCGCCGGCAATAAAAAGATGGCGCAAATAGGCACGAGTATAATTTTTACAAGTCGGGCAGGAACAATTTTTATCAAGCCGGGCAAAATCCTTTTTGAACTTTTCATTCGTAATATGGAGCGTTTCATAAAATCCCCGACCGAAAATATCTTTCTTTCCTTTAAAAATATAAATCAAACCATGCCGCGCGTTTCTTGTCGGCAAAACGCAGTCAAACATATCAATTCCCCGCCGCACTGCCTCAACAATTTCCTCCGGCTGGCCAACGCCCATCAAATAATGCGGTTTTTCATCCGGCAATTCCGACATAACATAATCCAAAGTTTTATACATCTCGTCCCTAGGCTCGCCGACCGCCAAACCTCCAATCGCGTATCCGTCAAAATTCATTTTCACGAGATCCCGCGCTGACTCTCGCCGCAAATCTTTATAAACGCTTCCCTGAACAATTCCGAACATCAATTGATTCTTATTTTTTATTTTTTTAGAACGCGTTGCCCAATCGGTCGTAAGCCGCACGGCTTTTTCCGCTTCTTTTCTTGAACAAGGATACGGCGCGCAAACATCCAAAATCATGGCAATGTCAGAGCCAAGATCTTTTTGAATTTTCAAAGCCAATTCCGGCGTCAGAGTAAATTTCTGCCCGTCAATATGCGAACGAAATATCGCGCCTTCCTCGGTTATCTTTCTCTGTTTTGCCAGCGAAAAAATCTGATATCCGCCGGAGTCTGTCAAAATCGGCCGCGGCCAGTTCATAAATTTATGCAACCCGCCTGCTTTTCTTATTACTTCCATTCCCGGGCGAAGTAAAAGATGATATGTGTTGGATAAAATAATTTCCGCGCCGAGATTTTCGATGTCGGCGCTATCCAAAGTTTTAACCGAAGCTTTTGTGGCAATCGGCATAAAAAATGGGGTTTGCACAACTCCATGTAACAACTTAAGTTTTCCCAACCGCGCCCGAGATTTTTTTGAGGTTTTAAGTATTTTGAACATAAAAATTCTACTTAAATAAATCTTTTAATAATTTTCAAGTCTAAAA
>JBMORR010000048.1:0-13820 GCA_049322595.1 Patescibacteria group bacterium
TGCTTAAATCCCCATTTAAAACCGTCGGCTTTGCTAATTTTATTTCCAGGGAATATCTTAAAACTTCGGAACTGGGTAGATCAAATAACACAAAAATTTTTTTGTCCAAATGTCTAGCTACGCCGATTTCCATTAAGGTCGCGCCGCCAACATAACCGCCGATATTATTTTTGGGATAATTTAAAACTAAAATGGCATCGCTTTCCGAAATTTTATTAAAATGATCTTTGTCTAAATCTACATCACTAAAATTTTCACAATGTTCCAGGTTCATATTCAAGTCAGGATTAGTCAGACAGGCTTCTGTATCAAGTGGGACTAAAACCTCGTGTCCAAATTTTTCCAACTTACCTTTTACTTCTAGCATTTCTTTGGCAAAAGCCATACTTCCGCAAACAACTATTTTCATATTATTTTTCTACTACTTTTATATGTGCTTCTTTGAGCTGACTTTCCGGCAGCTCTGACGGAGCGCCCATCATCAAATCACGCGCATCAGAAGTTTTTGGGAAAGCCATCACTTCGCGAATATTCGGTTCACCGGCAAAAATCATAGCTAAACGATCCAAGCCTGGAGCAATACCTCCATGCGGCGGCGCGCCGTAAGTAAAAGCCTCAAACATGTGGCCAAAACGCTCTTCGGCCTCATCTTTACCAACGCCAAGCAGCCGAAAAATTTTTGATTGTAATGCTCTATCGTGAATCCTAATACTGCCGCCGCCAACCTCGTAACCATTTAGAACCAAATCATAAGCATAGGCTCGCACATCAAGCGGATGCTCTTCTAAATCTTCCAGATCATCTTTATGTGGCATTGTAAAAGGATGATGCGCGGAAACCAATTTTTTTTCAGCCTCTGACCATTCAAAAAGTGGAAAATCAACTACCCAGCAAAATGCCAGCTCGTTTGGATTTTTTTTATCTTCACGTAAATCAGGTTTGTCGGTTTTATATTTTTTCATCGCCTCATCATAAGTCAAAACCGGGAATGGAGTTTCTCTAATTTTTTTATCGGGTGCCGCCATGCTTGCTAGGTGGATCATTAACTCTTCCGTAAATTTCATAACATCTTCCTGTTCGGCAAAAGACATTTCCATATCAAGTTGGGTAAATTCTGGCTGGCGGTCGCCGCGCTGATCCTCGTCACGAAAACATCTGGCAATCTGAAAATATTTTTCAAAACCGGCAACCATTAATAATTGTTTAAATTGCTGCGGCGACTGCGGAAGAACATAAAATTTTCCCGGATGAAGTCTCGAAGGAACCAAATATTCCCTTGCTCCTTCAGGAGTACCCTTGGTAATATACGGCGTTTCTATTTCCACAAAATCTCGTTCGTGCAAAAATTTTCTAATTTCATTAAGCATTTCGCTGCGCAACATAATATTTTTCCTCATTCGTTCGCTGCGCAAATCAAGATATCTGTGCTTCATTCGCAATTCCTCGCTCACGGGCGCTGTATCTTTATCGATTTCAAAAGGTAAAGTTTTGGATTCATTTAATATTTCCAATTTTTTTGCTTCTATCTCTACCATGCCTGTATTCATGTTTGGATTAATCATTTTTTCTGGTCGGGCCTTAACCATTCCCGTTATCGCTACAACAAATTCTGACCTAAGCTTGTTTGCTTCTTCAAGTAACCCCCCTTCTTTTGAAGCAAAAACTACTTGCACTAAACCGCTTATATCACGTAAATCAATAAAAATTATTTTACCCATGTCGCGGCGGACATGAACCCAACCCTTAAGCAAAACTTCTTCGCCTATTTTATTTATCGTATCTTTTATTAATGTTCTCTGCATAAATTATGGTCTTAATCTATTAATCATTCTTGGGAAAGGAATCGTCTCGCGAATATGATGGATGCCACAGAGCCAACCAGTTAAACGTTCAAGGCCATAACCAAAACCAGAATGCGGCACCGACCCGTACTTTCTTAAATCTAAATACCACTGAAAATCTTCGAGCGGCATTTTTTCTTCCTTCATTCGTTCAAGAAGCAAATTATAATTATCTTCACGTTCAGATCCGCCAATAATTTCTCCATGCCCTTCCGGCGCAATTAAATCAGACCCCAAAACCAAATCTGGATTTTTTGGATCACGCTTCATATAAAATGCTTTAATTTGCTGCGGCCACTTTTCTACAAAAATTGGCACGTCAGAATCTTGCGTTAATAAAGTTTCGTCATCTGCTCCCAAATCATCTCCATCTTTTATATCCGAACCGAGCGCCTGGACTTTTTTAATTGCTTCATGGTAAGTAATCCTGCCAAACGGCGCTTTAACTTTTTCTAGTTTAGAAATATCTCGTTCTAAAATTTCCAGTTCTTTTTTATTTTTTTCTAAAACATGCCTAACAATATGGCAAATTAATTCTTCCTGAATTTTCATATTACCCTCATGATTTACGAAAGCTGCTTCGGCATCCATCATCCAAAATTCGGTAAGATGTCTGCGGGTTTTTGATTTTTCCGCCCGAAAAGTCGGACCAAAATCAAAACATCTGCCAAAACTCATCACTGCGGCCTCAAGATAAAGCTGACCCGATTGAGAAAGATACGCCTTACCTAAATCAAAGTACGGAACCCCAAAAAGAGTTGTTGTTCCCTCACACGCCGTCGGTGTAAAAATCGGCGTATCAATTTTTATAAATCCATTCTGATTAAAATATTCGTAAGTCGCGTTAATAACCGCGTTTCTGATACGAAGCGTTGCCCATTGTTTTGACGAGCGAAGCCAAAGATGGCGGAGATCAAGAAGAAAATCCGGACCGTGCTCCTTTTTCCCAATAGGGTATTCTGCGGCGATCTGATAAATCTTTAAATTTTTAACTTGCAATTCGTATTCTTCTTTTTTAGGATGTTTGCTAACCACACCTACGATTTCTGCCGAACTTTCTATTGTTATTTTTTCGCAAGCCTCCCAAACTTCCGGCACCACTTCTTTTTTAGAAACAATGGCCTGAATAAAACCCGAGCCATCCCTAACCTGCAAAAAGGAAAGGCTTCCGGAGGAACGAAAATTATAAATCCAGCCGCGAATTACGACTTCTTGGCCTAAACACTGACTAATATCTTTTAATAAAATAGTTTGCATATAATTGTTTTATTATAGATTATTTGCTTAATAAAATCAATGTTCCCTTATTTAAAAAAATCCCCGCCCTTATCTCAATCTTGTCAAAATAAGTGCGGGGGTCGCCTCCTAGAGAACGATGCGGTTGCCAGGCGCTTCGAACACTTCTACGCCAAGACTTGCGGCAATCTCTCGGAACGCTTCGATCTGGGGCGAGGTGTAAACCGATGGGACAACGCGCTTTGGCCGAACGAGTCTCATTGCCAGCCGGATATCTTCGGCGCTGCCATGCCCAGACACGTGCACGAAACTCTCCGTGATCCGGTCGGAGGAAGAAAGGCCGAGTTTGGCCATCTCACCTTCATGGAGTACCGTGCCGCATCCACGCTCGGCGAGTTTTTCAACGAGACTTTTAACGCTATCCTCGTTGCCCGGGATAGCACGCGAAGAGAAAACAACCATGTCTCCATCATGTAGCCAAAGCGGAGGGCGACCGCGAAACTCCCTATCCAGAATCGACCACTCTTCTGCTTGGCAGCCAGTGACGAAAACTACCGGTCGATCCATGGACTCATCTCCTCGCCTTAGCTCGTATCCGCGGGAATAAGCAAGCTCTTGAGAAAAAAGCATACTGCCTCCCGCGAAGAAAATCGGCCGTCCGAACTCCCAAGCCGTTGAGGCAAGTGTCCCGAGACGATCGATGTTGCTCGCAAACATGGCTACGATCACGCGCCCCTTAGAACGGGCAATGACTTCAGCCACGCCGCGAACTGCGTTCGTCTCTTCAGGAGTGAAGCCAGGCGCATGGGCATTCAAGTTGTCGACGTACATCAAGTCAACGCCCTGCTGGCCGATCTCCTCGAGCCTGAGCTCGAGTTTGATCTTGCTCGCCCAGTCCAGCCCCCAGAACTTCCCTTCGCCAAAGTGGAGCACTCGCTTTCCGCCTGGTGTCGTGATGAGGAACATGGCGGCGTCGGGAATCGAGTGCGTCACGGGAATGGGATGAATCCTGAAACCGCCGACTTCGAAAGGAACATCCAACTCATACAAACGCCTCGCCCCTGGTCCAAGGAAAGGAACCTGAGGTGAGTTGGTTCCCGCCTGCCGAAAACCCCGCTCCGCCTGTCGAACGAGATAGTCTTCGGTGAGAGTCCCTACAAAAGTAGGCAGCTCCTTAACGTTTGAAGCAAGATTCCAGTGGTCAAGATGCCCATGGGTGATTGCCACAGCGCAAAGGCCAGGCTCGGCGAGGAGCTGGTGCAGCAATTCCAGTTTTCCGCTATTTTGTCCGGGCGGCAAGCCACAATCGACCAACAATGCCTTACCAGTCGAATCAACGTAGCACACCGCCGTCAGGCCGGCTCCGTCCGATTCCGAAAGACCACCAAGAACCAATGGGCGGGCAACTGCTTTCTGAGCTTCCCCGGAGTCCACCCGACGCACAAAATGCGCCAGGTAAAACTCTGTGCGACGTGAACCAAAGGGCGGGCGGTGCTCAAGATCAACCTCAAGCGACCCACCCGTGAAATCGGCCCCGACCTTATCTCGACAACAATAACGACTATCGCAAAGACCAACCACCAATCCCTTGTAGTTTGACACCAAGGCAAACGAGTGTCCACGTCTACCGGGCCAAAACTCCAGTATCATCCTTTCGCGCTCTCCCATTACTAGCCTCCTTTTACCAGAGCTTCTTCCACCTTCAGGACTAAATATCTTAAATAACTTTTATCTTTTTGTCAATGACTTTAATCCTAATTTTCTAAAATAAAAAAGCCGACTCATTCCTCCTTTGAGTCAGCTCGTCGAGCCCTAATCCTCGGAAATCCGAGCGGCCTACAGCCCCTCGTCCATCCCCTTAAGGGGGTCATCCTCCTTCAGAAGATAATCAAGAACGGCGGCCCTCATCCACATACCGTTGCGCTCCTGGCGCCAGATTTTGACGCGAGGATCGCGATCGCAGGCTGGGTCAAGTTCTTCACGACGCGGCAAGGGATGCATGACAATGGCGTGCGGTCCGAGGATCTTCAAATGCCGTTCCTGGAAGAAAAATGGGGTAGCTCCTTTTTCCTTATCAAAGTCGTCCTGGGTACGAGTCATGTAGACGGCGTCGGCCTCGCGCACTGCTTGGTCTAGGTCTTCAGTCTCCATAAATTTGATGTCATGCCTGCGGAGAAACTCCTTGATATCTTCTTCCATCTGGAGAGATGGCGGCGAAACAAAGATGAGACAAACGCCCGGGTAGTGTCTCATCAGGTAGGCAAGCGACCTAACCGTTCGGCCACGCTTCAGGTCACCGACCATAGCAATGGTCTTACCTTCAATCCCGCCCAACTCGCGAAATTCACGATGCAGGGTGTAGATGTCAAGCAGAGCTTGTGTTGGGTGCTGATCTTGGCCAGAGCCGCCATTCACGACATGAGCCGCATGCCACGGTTCGTACGTCTTCACCCGGTCGAAGTACCTAGCGGCCTCCGCGGCAAGACCAGGAAGTCTTGACCGCATGATAACAACGTCCGCGTAGGAAGCGAAAGTTGCTACGGAATCGATCGCCGTTTCGCCCTTCACCTCCGATGAGATACTCGGATCGCGAATCTCCAGCCAATCAATGCCCAACACCTGGCAAGCGGCCAGAAAAGAATTGAAGGTCCGCGTTGAGACTTGGGTGAAGTAGAGGGCCGCCCGCCTGTTTGGGTGGCGGCGCTTCATCGCGAGAACCCCCTCCCTCGTTTTGCACATTTCCCTGATGCGCGTCGTCAACCGGCAAAGATGGTCAAGCAACGGCCGGCCGAACTGTTGCGACTCTAGTACGTGGTACAATCTCTCTTCCATCTTTATCCTCCATTTCCATGTACCAAAAAACGGCGGAGGACTATCCTCCGCCGCCCGGTATCAATGTTCTAAACTTGAGTTTATCAAATTTCTAAACTTTGCGTCAAATAATTTATCCACATGACACTTCTTGGCTCTCTATCCTGATAAATTACAGTGAAAATACTTATAATTCCGGCTATCTCCTTTGTCTGCGCTTTGTTGATTTTTAGCGCCGATATTTTTTTAAAATTATTCTGCAAAACAAACCGTAAAATTTTAATTATTGCCGCAGAAATTACTAGATCGCCTTTGCCGCACCTACCACATAAAATTCCTCCGCGACCCGCATCAAAAAAATTGCCATTCGGAGAAATTTTATTTTTACATTTTACGCAATTATATAATTCCGGAGCCCAACCGAGTAGCGCCAATAATTTCAAAATAAAAAATTTAGACAAAGCGTATAATCTAATAAAATTCCTGCTTTTCCCTTCGTTAAAAATTTCTAAAATTTCATGGATTAACTTATATATCTTCAAGTCTGGCTGATCAGTTTTAGTAAAAATATCTACGGCTTCCAGACAAAAACTTCCAAGTACTGTTTTTCCTAAATCACTCTTAATATTTAAAAAATTTTTTTCCTCAAAGGCGCCGGCAATTTGATAATTTGTTTTCCCTGGCGCGAGCATTAAATTAATTACAGAAAACAACTCTAGGTGCCCGGCCATTTTGCTTTTTATTTTTCTTACACCCTTGGCTACGGCATAAATTTTTCCCAACTCATCTGTATAAATTATAAAAAGACGATCGTTTTCACGATAGTCCTGTTTTCTTAAAATTATACCTTTGACAAGACGCGTCATTTTTTTATATCAACCACGTACAAAATCTAATTTTAGCAACAGGTCTACTGGGTCCAAAAATTTCGATGGACCCCGCAAACAATCAATTTAGCACCTAATTTTGTATGCGGTCAAAAAAACTCTGTAAAATAATCATTGCCGAGACAGCATCTCGATCTTTCACGCCGGACTCAGCCATTAATTTATCTACCATAGTACTTGTAAATCTCTCATCTTCTGTTATAACCGGCATAGCTAAATTATTTTTTAAAAAATCAACGAAGCGCAAAACCTCTTCTGCCTGTTCCCCCTTTTTACTTTCCATTGTAAGCGGCAGACCAACTACAATTTCTCCTACATTCTCCTGCTCACAAATTTTTTTAATCTCACCTAATAAAAAATCTTGATTTTTATTTTCTAAAATAAAAAATGGCGATGCTATTTTTGTCTCATCACTTCCGGTCGCAAGACCAACTCTTTTTTCACCGTAATCAATCCCTAAATAATTCATAACTTTGTTAAAATTTCGTATCCATCTTTTGTTACCGCTATTGTATGTTCAAAATGAGCAGCTAAAGAACAATCAACTGTTTCAACTGTCCAGCCGTCATCGCGTTTTGTTCGCACTGCGGCAGAGCCAGCGCAAACCATTGGCTCAATGCAAATTGTCATCCCCTCCTTTAATTCAACTGGTCTCTCCCCGCCGTCCCAAAAATTAGGTATGCGTGGCGGCTCGTGAACACGCTTACCAACGCCGTGACCAACCAAATCACGCACTACTGAAAACCCCGCCTTCTCCACTTTTGCCTGCACTGCTTTGGCAATATCCTGGATTGTATTTCCCTCTTTTACCTGGTTTATTCCAATTTCAAGCGATTGTCTTGTTGTCTCAATTAATTTTTTTGCTTCAGGGGTTATTCCCCCGATCCCAACAGTAATTGCCGCATCAACAAAAAGACCATTTTCGTCGGCGGGATATTTCAAACCTAAATCAAGACAAAGAACATCTCCATCGCGAAGAAGCCTCGCGGGAAAAGCTGGGGCGTGAACCACCTCTCTGTTGATTGATGTACATAGCGTTGTGGGAAAAGGACTATCATCCGCGCTTGGTCGATAATTTTTAAAAGCTGGCAGGGCGTCATTTTTTTCGATCAAATCTTCTGCTAGGTCGTTTAATTCAACCGTGCTGACTCCTGGCTTTGCTGCTAGGGACAATTCTTTCAAAATCATGGCTAAAATTCTGCCGCCTTGCCGCATAATTTTTATTTCTTCCGGAGTTTTAATAATTATTTTTTCCATAAGTTATCCTATTTTTTCTTGGAGTTTTTTATCTATTTCTCCGAAAACCTTTTCGATTGGATCCGCCCCATTAACCACGATAAGTTTTTCTTTTTCTTTGTAATAATCTATGATTGGCTCTGTGTCTGTGTGATAAATCTGGAGTCGTTTTGTAATTGCCTCTGGCTTGTCATCATCACGCACCACAAGGGACTCCCCGCAAGCATCGCAAATTTCATTTTGTCGCGGCGGTTTATTTAAAATATTATAAATCGCTCCACATTTTGGACAAACCCTTCTGCTTGTTAATCTTTTTTTAACTTCCTCGTCGCCTATCTCAAGCAAAATTGCCCAGTCCAATCCAATATTTTTTTCTAAAACTTCAAGCTGATTCGTATTCCTTGGATAACCATCCAGGATAAATCCATTCTTATATTTAGGCGTGAAAAGCTCGGCCAAAACAATTTTATCCGTGATTTCATCAGGGACAAGCCGTCCATGATTAATCAAAGAAGCAGCGAGTTCACCGAGCTCCGTTTTCTTTTTTATCTCTTGGCGAAAAACCTCTCCGGTAGATAAAATCGCTAAATTATATTTTTTTGCCAACATCTCTGCCTGTGTTCCCTTTCCCGACCCCTGTGGTCCAAAAAGCCCCAATTTTAATGAATGAATCATATTTTACAAATCATAGACGTGGGCTTACCCTACATCTATGGACAAAATAAATTAATAGTCTAAAAACTCCCACGACTAATAGGTGTGGGGGTTTATTTGTAAATTAAATTTTTTAATTTTTGATAATCCACCGAGGATATTTTTCCAGCTTTAACCATTCTAGAAAGTTCGGGTAAAACGTGCGCGCGGTATTCTTCAACCGTTACTCCGCCATTTCCCATAAACTTAACTATCATACTTTTTACCAAAGATCGCTGTTCTTGATTTAAAGTTCCAATATGGAAAAGAGTTTTCTCAACCTCCATTGATGTGGTAAAAAGCATTCCTTGTTTTTTTGCTCTTCCATTACTGCCGAAAATAATGTCTAAAAAACCCATATAATTTTATTTTAGATTTTAGACGATATATTTTCCTGGTCTCAGATTACAACCCGTCGTATTCGCGCATGGTAAGTTGCGAATTAATTTGTCTGATAGTTTCAAGCACCACAGACACAACGATTAAAACGCTTGTCCCGCCAAATTGCAAAACTTGCACACCAGTAACTTGTTGTAAAATCATCGGTAAAATCGCAATGATTGCGAGAAATAAAGCTCCGGCTAAAATAATTCTTGAAGTTGTTGCGTTAAGATATTGTGCCGTCGGCGCGCCCGGACGAATGCCAGGGATAAATCCTCCGTTCTTTTGAAGATTATCGGCAATCTGTTGGGGATGAAAGATAACTGCGGTATAAAAATAAGTAAAGCCAAAAACCAAAATAAAATAAAGCATGCCGTAAATCAGTTGATTGCGGAAAATATCAATTATCCACTGTGCTACCCCGGCAATCCAGGCTGATTTAGCTTGTACAAAAAATTGCGCAACCATTGGTGGAAGGAGAATAAGGGAAATGGCAAAAATAATCGGGATTACGCCCGCCATATTAACCCGAAGAGGAAGATGAGTTGAGGCGCCACCATACATTCTATTTCCACGCACCTGTTTAGCATAAGAAACCGGAACCTGACGTTGTCCTTCAGTAATGATTACCACTCCGACAATTGTAATTATGGCAATTATCGCAAAAATTATAAAACTAAAAACCTGAGAAGCGTCAAACACTACCAAGGCCTGCTGCACAGCGGCTGGCAGACCACTTATAATTCCGGCGAAAATCAAAAGAGAAATGCCGTTTCCAATTTTTTTCTCAGAAATAAGTTCGCCAATCCACATCAAGAAAATTGTTCCAGCAGTAATTGTCATAACCGTACTGAAAAGACGCCAAGGTGAAACATCTGTAATAATTGGATTTGATGACTGGCGAAGCATCGCGATCATACTGTAGGCCTGCAATGCGGCGAGCGGAACAGCTAAAATCCTCGTCCATTGATTTATTTTTTGTCTGCCATATTCTTCTTTTCCAAGTTCTTCCAGACGAGGAATAATCATCATTAACAACTGAAAAATAATAGAAGCCGTGATGTAGGGGGCAACGCCCAACATGACCACGGAAAAATTTTCCATGCTTCCGCCGGAAAAAACATTCAGTAGACCAAGTATCTGATTTGATTCAAAAAACTTTTTTAGATTTTCAAGATCAACTCCCGGAACAGGGATATGCGCGGCTAAACGAAAAATGCCCAACATCACAAGGACAAAAAGGATATTTTTACGTAAATCAGGAATTTTCCAAATTTGAATAAATTTTTGCCACATAATAATTGGACAATAAAACTATTTATTGAATAATTTTCCCGCCGGCTTTTTCTATCTTTTCTTTGGCACTTTCGGAAACAGAACAATTTTCAATAGTTAATTTTTTCTTTATCTCCCCATTACCTAAAATTTTAACTGATACTTTCATTTTACCAACTAATCCCTTTTCTAACAATGTTTTTGGAGTAACGCGTGCTCCGTCATTAAACTTCTTTTCCAAATCACCAACATTAACCGCGAGCATTTTGGAGTAAGGACTCTTGAAACCACGCAATTTCGGAGTTGCCATAATAATCTTTTTCATACCCAAAAGTTTCAGGCCCTTTCTTCCGCCTGATCTCGCGCGTTGACCTTTCTGTCCTCTACCGCTGTACGTACCCGTACTTCCAAGACCTCTCCCTACCCGTTTTACTTTTTTCTTTGATCCCGAAAATGGTTTAATTGTGTGTAGTGTTAACGCCATAAATTTATTTTCGCAAATCTAATTTTAGCTTTCCCAAAGCATTAATCGTCGCCCGGCTGTTATTGATTTTATTTTTTGAACCTAAAATTTTTCCAACTATATTTGGCACGCCGGCTAATTCAAAAACATTTCGCATAGCTCCGCCCGCTTTTACTCCCGTTCCTTTAGGCGCTGGTTTAAGGAGAACTATGGCAGCTCCAAATTTTTCCTTAATCTCGTAAGGAATGGTTTCATTTTTAAGAGGGATCTTTACCAAATTCTTTTCAGCCTTAGTCCCCGCCTTGGCTACAGCCTGGGTTACGTCCGTTCCCTTGGCTACAGACATTCCAACACGGCCCTTTTTATCACCAACAATAACGCAGGCGCGAAATTTCATTCTTTTTCCGCCCGCAGTTACTCTCGTAACACGCGCTATTTCAAGAATTTTTTGCTCAAATTCTTTTTCTTTTTCAAACACTTTTTCCCGTCTTTTTCCTTGGCCGCTTTTGTTAGGTGTCATATTTCAAACTTTTAAAAATTAAAATTTAATTCCGCCTTCCCTTGCGCCATCAGCTACTGCTTTTACTCTGCCGTGATAAGCAAATCCGCCTCTGTCAAAAATGGCTGTTTCCACTCCTAATTTTTTGGCTTTCTCGGCAATTAATTTCCCTACTTCGTAGGCAATCGCTACTTTATTTGTTTTGTCTTTTAAATCCTTCGGAGCAACAGGAACAACTCTTTTATTTTTTCCAACTGTCTTTTTCCCCAAAGCAAAATCGGAAACCGCAGCAAGGGTTTTCCCTCTAAGATCATCTATCAATTGGGCGCTTATGTGTTTATCACTCCGAAAAACCGCGAGTCTTGGCTTTTTTGCATCACCAAAAATTTTCGCCCGAATGCGCGCGCGACGTCTTGTTCTTTTTGTTTCTTTTATTCGCTGTAAATTTTTCATATCTCAAATTCTATTTTCAAATTTTATTACGCCCCTGCTCCAGCAGCCTTAGCCGCCTTTCCTGCCTTCTTAATAATTACTTCATCAATATATTTTATGCCTTTTCCTTTATACGGTTCTGGGGGCCTTAATGCTCTAATCTCTGATGCGACTGCCCCAACTAAACGTTTGTCTATGCCCTTGATAGAAATAATGTTTTTATCAATTTCTGCAGAAATACCCTTGGGAAGAGCAAACTCAATCGGGTGCGAAAATCCGAGATGCAGAGTAAGCTTCTCTCCACTTAAGGCAACCTTATAGCCAACGCCGTTTACTTCTAGTTTTTTTTCAAAGCCAACTGTTACGCCCATAATCATATTTTTGATAACGCTTCCATAAAGACCCCAAAGCGCCTTATCTGCCTTTAATTCCGGGTCTTTAACGGTTATTTTTAATTCATTACTTTCTAAAACAACTGTTACGCGGGGATGAATTGTTTCTCTTAGCTCTCCTTTCGGCCCCTTAACAAAAATAAAATCCGGTTCGATTTTTACCTCGACTCCGTTTGGAACAGAAATTAATTTTTTTCCTATTCTTGACATATTTTTTTAGTATATTTCACAAAGTACTTCTCCGCCTAATCCTCGTTTCCCGGCCTCAGAAGCAGTCAAAAGCCCGGATGAAGTAGAAATTATCGCGATTCCAATGCCACCTAAAACTTTAGGCAAATCTATTTTTGAAGCATAAACCCTTTTGCCAGGCTTGCTTATTCTTTTTAAGTTTCTAACGGCCGGTGAACCGTCTTCACCATATTTCAAAGTAACTTTCAATTGTCTTTCCTTCTCTAAAACCTCTACGCCGCCTATAAATTTTTCTGCTTCCATTATTTTAGCAATTTCAAACTTAATCCTTGAAAAAGGAATCATAACCTCGTCCTTTTTTACAAGAACGGCATTTCTAATTCTGGTAAGCATGTCTGAAATTGGATCCATAGTATTGATTCGATGTTTAAAAGGTGTTTTTAAATAATTCTACCAGCTAGATTTTGTCACGCCGGGAATTTCGCCGCGATTAGCGAGCTCTCTAAAACAGATCCGACATAACTCAAACTTTCTGATATATCCCCTCTTCCTCCCGCAACGCCAACATCGCCGAACCTCACGAGTTTTAAATTTCGGTTTTTTAAGCGATTTGGAAATTTGTGCTTCAGTAGCCATATTTTATTCTATGCTTCTTGTATGGGGAAACCCATTAATTTTAATAAAGTTAATCCTTCTTTCTTGTTTTGCGCTGTAGTTTTAACTGTCACCTGCAAACCGTGAATTTTCTCAATTTCTTCAGATTTGATTTCAGGGAAAGCTATATCTTCCTTAAAACCAACCGATAAATTTCCATCTCTATCTAAAAACTTTTGCGAAATTCCGCGAAAGTCACGGACTCTGGGAAAGGTGATGTTAATTAATTTATCCAAAAAATCATACATTCTGGTTCCTCGCAATGTCACAATCATGCCAACCGGCATACCTTTTCTTATCTTAAAATTGGAAATTGATTTTTTGGCTAGGGTTCTAACCGGCTTCTGTCCTGTTATCTTTCTTAAGGTTTCCTCAACAATATCCAAAAATTTGGCATCCTTTAATCCCTGTGATAAACCGGCAGCTACTATCACTTTTTCTATTTTCGGAACAGCCAGATTATTTTTATAACCAAAAACTTTTTTCATTTCCGGAATAACTTCTTCAGTATATTTAGTTTTAATTCTTGATTCTTTTTCCATACATTTAATTATTCAATTACCTCTTTACATTTTTTGCACATTCTAACCTTCTTACCGTTTTCCAAAATTTTATAACCAACTCTTGTCAATTTATTACATTTACTGCAAATCAACATTACATTAGAAACCCGAAGCGGCGCAGGAAACTGAATGCGCTGCCCCTTCTCTCCACTGCGACGAGGACGCATATGCTTAACCACCAAATTCAAACCCTCAACCGTAATCTTTCCTTCTGCAGGGAAAGCTTCAAGAACTTTTCCTTCTTTTCCTTTGTCCTTGCCGCTAATAA